>DQGV01000056.1 GCA_003524705.1 Anaerolineae bacterium
GCAATTTTTTGAGTCAATTCGCGCGTGCCAGTGCCGCCGAATAATTTAATCCCGCCGTACACTTTCAAGTCGTGATGAACATGTTGCATTAATTATTTCTCCTTCTTTTTCTTCTTAAACCATTCAGAACGTAACACGCCCATCAACAAAACATCTTCATATTTGCCATGTTTGTAATTGGCTTCTCGTAATCGTCCTTCTAAAACAAAACCGGCATGTTCATACGAGCGGACTGCTCTAACATTATCGGCATACACTCGCAAATATACACGATTCAAATTCAAAGTTTCAAAACCATGTCGTTGCAATAATGTCATGGCTTCTGCACCATAGCCTTTGTTCCATTCGGTTTTATCGCCAATCACAATACCAACCTCGCCACAACGATTTTGATTTTCTAAAGCATGAAAACCGCAATTACCAATTAATTTCCAATTCTTACCCTTTTTTACTTCGATTGCAAATGGTTTTTCATTAGGGTCACGTTTTGTCATGGCATCGAACCAATTTTCTTCATCAGCCATAGAAAGCGGAAGATACAAAGCTAATCCGCGAGTTACTTCGGGGTCATTCAGCCATTCGTGATATTTTTTCAAATCATCACGTTCGATAGAACGCAAACGAATTCGCTCACCATAAATGATACTCATTTCAACCTTCCATTCATTAGCGCTCTTCCGCTCTCCCATGGCGAAATATTTCGTTGGAAAACTTTTTCAAAGACTTCATCATATTTTTCTTTTGATATGTCTTGACGAAAACGATTCATCAACGACTCTTGAATCAACGCCTCCATTTCGACTTGAAGCCTGATTCTAACGCGGGAAGACCAGCCTTCCCCTGAGAGCAGATGCGTTGCATGTTTGGAAATTAATTCTACAAGTTCAGAAATCCCAACGCCTTCAGTAGAAATCGTTCTTTGAATCGGTGGAATCCATAATTTTGTATTTGTGTTTTGTTTTGGCACATCCACATTCATTGACTTGCCATGATGACGAAATATTTTTTCAGTCGGGTGTGCCAAATCAAGCATAGACTTTAACGCTTTTTCTGTATTTTCAACGCCGGGTCTATCACCTTTGTTGACGACGAGAATATCTGCAATTTCTAAAATACCGGCTTTGATGGCTTGAATATCATCGCCAAGCCCGGGCGCTTCGACAACTAATGTTGTGTGTGCGAGGCGAGCAACATCCACTTCACTTTGACCCGCACCGACAGTTTCGATGATGACGATATCAAACCCTGCCGCATCAAACACTTGCGTCATATTGGCAGTAGATTGCGC
The DNA here is from genome assembly GCA_003524705.1 of Anaerolineae bacterium. The sequence goes on from DQGV01000056.1 coordinate 1,289, forward strand.
CAAGCCACCCAACGAACCGCGCGTTGCCATTGAACGAATAAAAACTTTTTCATCGCCAGATAAATCACGCATCCGCACACGGTCGCCTAAAACTGCGCCACCAGTAAACGGGCTCGATGGGTCAACTGCTAGGATTGCAATTTTTTTATCTTCTACTTTGCGATAATGCAATGCGAGTTGATTCACCAAAGAAGATTTTCCAGTACCCGGTGCACCAGTGACTCCGATAAGATGCGCTTTGCCGGTGTGAGGAAATAACTCAATCAACGCATCCCGACCTTCGGGTGCATTATTTTCTATTTTTGTGAGCAACCTCGCCAATGCCAAGCGGTTGCCGTTCAGAATATCTTGAGAAGTTGTCATTGAATCTTTGTCTTAATAACAAAAAAACAGAGCCTTTGCTCTGTGTGAAATTACCCTGTGACTGTTTCTTTAATATCACGAATAATATCATCAGTGGATGCGCCGGGACCATACACACCGGTCACACCCATTTCTTTTAACCGAACTAAATCTTCATCGGGGATGATTCCGCCGATAAAAACTTTCACATGAGATTGTCCGTTTGAACGAAGCAACTCCATGATGCGCGGAGCCAATGCCATGTGTGCGCCAGATAAAACAGAAAGACCAACTACATCCACATCTTCTTGTAATGCGGCTTCGGCAATCATTTCTGGCGTTTGGCGTAAACCTGTATAAATCACTTCCATGCCAGCATCACGCAAAGCGCGCGCCACAACTTTTGCACCGCGGTCATGCCCATCTAAGCCAGGTTTGGCAACGAGGACTCTGATTTTTTTATCTGTCATTGTTCCTCCGATAATGAATCGTTAAAGTGATTATACTCGCGTTTATACTAAAAATCACAATCGGATAATTTATAAAAATGAAAGGATTGCTTAAGCAATCCTTTCATTAATCATCTCCAATTTTTGGTTGTTGATTTCCGTAATCCAACACCTGCCGCATTTGTGTTGCCCCTTCCGGTGGACCGACAATCTTTTTATCTTCCATCATATCCACGATACGAGATGCACGTGTGTATCCGATTCTTAATCTTCTTTGTAACATGGATACTGAAGCGCGTCCTTCTTTGCGGATAATTGATACTGCTTCGTCAAACAGTGGGTCACCTTCAACTTTTTCTGTCGCTTCCCATAATGGTGCTTGTTTCATCGGCACATTTTCAGGGATAGATTCTGCCGGCGTAGAACCCGCCACTGCATACGCACTTCCACCACCTGCTTGGATTTTCCAAAAGTCTACAAGTTTATGAATCTCATGGTCAGAGACGAAGACACCTTGCAAACGAACCGGCGCTGGCGCATCGGGTGCTTGATATAACATATCACCACGCCCAAGCAATCTTTCAGCACCCGGTTGGTCAAGGATGACACGGCTATCTGTATTCGATGCAACTGCAAACGCAATACGAGCAGGGAAGTTGGCTTTGATTAAACCTGTCACTACATCCACAGAGGGTCTTTGTGTAGCAAGAATCATGTGAATGCCAGTAGCACGAGCAAGTTGCGCCAAACGTGTAATCGTTTTTTCTGTTTCATCTGGAGCAATCATCATCAAATCTGCTAGTTCGTCAATGACTACGACTAGATAAGGCAATTTCTTTTGACCTTGTAATTTCATCTTGGCGTTGTAGTCAATGATATTACGCGAGCCAACTTGTGCAAACATGTGATAACGCTTGTCCATTTCGCGCGTCATCCATTGCAATGCGCCGATGACTCTATCCATTTCTACAACGACGGGTCCAAGTAAATGTGGAACACCGTTATAACCAGTTAACTCAACACGCTTGGGGTCAACGAGAACCAAACGCAAATCATCTGGTGTGTTGTAAAGCAACATACAAGTCAATATTGCATTGACACACACTGATTTACCGGAACCGGTCGTCCCTGCAATTAACATGTGTGGCATGTTTTCAATACTAGCAATAGACGGCAGACCTGCTACATCACGACCTAATGCAAAACTTAAAGGTCGTTTGTAATTTTTATAGACTTCACTTTCTAAAATATCACGCAAAGCGACCATTGCCATTTCATCATTTGGCACTTCGATACCGACATAGCTATGTCCCGGCACCGGCGCTTGGATTCTGATTCGTGGTGCGGCGAGTGCTAATGCTAAATCATCAGATAATGATGCGATTTTGCTGACGCGGACTCTTGTTCTTACTCCCCCTCTGGTTTCGACGAATAACGGCTCAACACCAAATTGGGTAATGCTAGGTCCACTACTGATGGCGACAACTTGGGCAGGTGCACCAAATGAAGCAAGTGTTTCTTCGATTAATCTAGCACGTTGCTTAATGATTTCATCATTCATAGATGGAGCATTGCCTGAATCTAAAATGTCTGCCATGTCCGGTAATTTCCATTCGATGACAGTTGCTCCACTGCGGGTTTGAACGGGTTGAACAGGCACGCTGTTAGTTTGTGTTTGCGGAAGTGCAGAAGAATCTATCGGCGTGAATCCATTTGCAGTTGCTGAATCAGGCAGACCCGAAGTTTGAGGCGCGATGGGTTTATTCAACAGTTGACGAATCTTTATCCATAATGGAGTCAACCAAAAGAAAAGTTCTATGACTGGTTTATCTAATGTGACTGCGATGCCGATGATGAGCCATGCTAGCAATGCGATGAATGCGCCGCCTGCGCCAAGTCCTGTCCAAATAAAGCTTTGGATTTTTCCACCAATGTACCCACCGCCTAAACCTGTTAATGAAACTGCTTCTAAAATTGTCAACAACCAAAGAAAAAGAATAACACTACCTACAGCTCTTTCTATGGATAATGGCGGAATGCGTTCAATTTTGCGAATGACAAGCCACACACCAAAACCTATAAGTCCAAAAGGAAGAATGTATGCACCCCAACCAAAAATTTGTAAGAACTTAGTAATAATCCAACCAATGAATACAGAACGATTGGCAGATATAAAACCTAGAAAAATAATGGCACCAAATGCAATAAGAGCATAGCCAACAACATCTAATTTTCTTTCGGGAGATAAACTTTCCCACCATGTGGGTTCGCGGGTGATTGGTGCTTGCGGCTTAGACGCAGATTTATTTTGCGGTAAGCCTCCTCTTTTGGTTGGGGGAGTTTTGCCGTGATTTTTTTTATTTTTGGGGAAGGTTTTTTTTTGAAGAAGGAAAACATTTTTTAATTATCAATTGTCAATTGATAATTGACAATTAAAAATGATTATAGCACAAATGGTCTGTTTTTCATTACCACTGAATTTCAACCGGCGTGCCGACATCTGCCCAATCATATAAAAGTTGTGACTCGTATGCGCCTAACACCACACACCCGTAAGAAATAGGAACGCCCAAATAACCTGACCATAATTGCGCGCCGCTTGGCAAAATTGGTAAGGCATGGATTCCGTTTTGCAAACTACCAGCCCAATAAATGCCGAGCCAATTGGGCATCCAAATATTCCATGTGGCACCGTAGGCGTTGGGGATTTTGTTTAGCACGCTGAAATTGCCGACGCGTGTAGCATTGTTCATACCTGTTGATGCGACGAAACTATAAATTAAAACATCGCCTTCATAAACGTACATGTGCTGGTCAGAAATATCTACCAAAATATATTTTCCGCCAGTGTACGTGACGGGTGCTTCTGCTTCATAGACTTGGGCAACGGGCGGAATGTATTCACTTGTGGGTGTATCTAGGATAATTTCGGCTTGAGCGATTGGTTCTGGCGTATTTGTGGGGATTTGAGTGGGCGTGGATGTGATTGTAGGTAACGGCGTGTAAGTCGGTTTGGAAATTTCGGCAATGGCAAATGAAATGGATTCTGTTGGGGTGACAATTTGATTGACAGGCAAACTTGGAATATTTGCACACGCAGATATTGCCAATGAAATCAATAAGAGTTTAAGAAAAATTTTTTTACAAAACATTTTTACTCCGTCATTGCTTGCCTTTGCAATGACATGAACTTACGGCACACTTGGTGGCAAAACACTTTCATTATTGATAAAACACAAAATACCTTGAGTCACACCTTCAGCGACCAAATCAGTTTGTTCGGTTAATATTTCTCTATCTAAATTCAAAAATCCTGTTTCGATGATGGCTGTAATCGTATTTGGGTCAATTTCAGAAAAGGCGTGATATTCCGTCATATCTGGCGTAATGCTATTGGCATGGAAAAACAAACCCGTTAGGCTTTGATAACGATTGGTCAAACAAGCCGTCAGACGCTGGGCACGATTAATGTCGCGTGTTTCTAATGAAGCCGCCACTTTGAATCCTGTTGCCGCTTCGTTGATGTATTCACATGAATCATTATGAATTGAAACCAACGCCACAGCGCGATAACCATTTAAGCGTGTATCAAATTCATTTAACAAATCAACTTGATAGCCTTTGGCTACTAAACTATCACGCACACGTGATGCAATTTCAAAATTAACTTCTGCTTCGGTTAAATCTACAGCACCATTTTCATCCGTGCAGACTGCGCCTGAGTCATTGCCCATGTGTCCAGCCACAATGCCGATGCGAAGTTGCGGTTGAGGTGTAAGACCAGTTTCAAATCCAGTTTGAGGCGTGAGCAATGTGCGTAATTGTTCTTCTAAGTTGCTGTTGAATAAACTATTGGGCGTCCATGCTGTAAATAGAGTCGCAACTAAAATTGCAATGCCAACTGTGTATAGAAAAATATTATTGCTATTACGAGGTTTGCGTGTTCTTTTTTCGTTTGTTGATTCCATTTTTATATGTTACCAAATAATTTCTCTATCGGTTTTAAATTTGAAACAGGCACAAATAAATTTTTAACTCGTGTGGTTTCATATTGAAATGTTTTTGAGTTTGGCAATAATGTTTTCGCCTGATGACCAAATTCTTCATACGAAATAAAGCCACATAAGAAAATCTGCATACCATATACCCAAATGTTGCTCCAATCAAATGGCGAGATGATGTGAGATTCTTTTATCGCTTCACATTTGATTCCAAGTCGTGCATCTGCCACGCGGCGAATGTGTAAGGATGTAATCGAATAAAATGATTCACCACAGGTGACTTTCATCTTCGGTGCAAGACTTATCATTTTTCGCTTCATTCTTCGATTTTCATCCTGCCCATTGACCTCGACCATTAACTCCTCTTCAGACTCTGATTTGAGTGTTAAAGTTCCCAGCGGATTCCAATTGGCAGGTTTGCGCCACGCTTCGGGCATGATGTGTACTAGATAATGTTTTTGATTTTTGGCAATTGCTTTTTGCAAATCGGCTTGTGAGGCGGCGATTAATCCTGTTGCAAAGGCGAAGATGTATAAATCATTGTAGGAATGACCGTCACTAGCGTGATGGTCAGATGGAACGAGTGCAGGCGCATTTAATAAGATGGATGGATTATGTTTGATCTCTGAAATTTGATTTCGATTTGAAATAAAAAAAGATTTCACTTGACATCTGTATTTATCTAAAAAAACATCATATCGTTCTGAGTCAGTAAATGGGCGTGAGGCTTTCACTTCAAATTCAATGTTTTTTGTAGCCAAATAACGCCGAAAAGCAAGTTCAACCGACACGTTCGCAACGGTTCTTCTCAACCTGCTATATAAATTTCCGCCTGCTTTTTCATAAATATATGATAACGAACGCAATGCGTATTCAATTCCACCTTCGGTGAGGTCGGGTGTAAAAGGGAGGTGGAGAAGATTGTTTGTTGAGAGCATAGTTATCAGTAAACAGTAATCAGTTTATTAATCGTAATGCGTAATTCGTATTTCGTAAATCTATAACTCATAACTTGTTACTTAATCTCTCGAATCACCAAATCCGAAAATGTGACAATGACTGGCGTACTTCCAACCGAACGGGCGAAGACTCCAATTGTGCCGCTGGGGAAACTTGGGTCAATGATGCTGAATTGAAATCGTCCGTTTAGGAAGAAGCGAATTTCTTTGCCAACTGCCCAAACTCCCATGCGCACGTTGCCTGGTGCGCCGGGCGGAACATCACCACTTGGGTCTGGTCCTTCTAAAACCAAACGATTGCCTGAACTATATCTCTCCACACGGACTGTTCCATTACATGCTAAGGTGTAACGATAATATGTCGCTGAACTGGCGCGAATCAACATGCCGTAATTATCTTCACCTTTGCATAAACTTGGTTGAGCGGTTAACTCGGCGTAAAAATCTGTCAATATCAAATCATGTCGCAGACTCAGCATATACACTTCGCTTTGCGCTGAAAGAATCAAACGATTGTTATTGATACTTGCACTGGCTTGGTTTGATGAGGCAATATCCCATACTGTTTCGTCTGAAAAATCATCTTCCAAAATGATATCGCCAATGTCTGGGCGCATTTCAGGCGTGGGGACTTTTGCATTTTCAGTAGCAGAAAAAGGTTGAAGTGTAGGCGTGGCTGACGCAGGGAACCAAATTCGCGTCGCGGTAGGAAGCGGGGTTTCTGTCAACATTACAGGTGTGGAGGTGATAAGTAAATTATCAAGCGAAGAACATGATATTAATAATGTCGTTGCAATGAGGGTGAATGTCTGACGAAGTAATCTGTTGTTAAATAGTGAATTTATTTTTTTCATTGTGTTGTAAAATAAGTTAACTCATTCTAGCATAACAGGAGAAATACATGACCGTGAAGCAAGTGCTGGTAACAGGTGCGTGCGGAGAAATTGGTCAGGCGCTCGTTGAAGAATTATCGAAGGGTGGCTATCGAATCACAACAGCTGATTTTATGCCCTTGCCCGATTCGATTAAAAAATTTTCAGCAGAACATGTACAAGGTGATTTGCTTTACAAAATAAAAACTTTTTATGATTATGATTTTGATGTCATTTTTCATTTAGCCGCATCGCTTTCATCAAAAGCAGAAGTTGCAACCGAAGACGCGCATCGCATCAACGTGGAAGGCACAATGCAATTGCTGATGTTGGCGGCGTATCGTTCTGAAAAATATAAAAAGTCTGTCAAGTTTTTATTTCCAAGTTCAATTGCGGCGTATGGGTTACCAACACTTGCTGATAAAAATAAAGCGGGTTCATTAAGAGAAGATGATTGGAATAATCCGCAAACGATGTATGGATGCAATAAATTGTATTGCGAAAAATTGGGGATGTATTACGGAAAATTTTTTGGTCAAAAACATTTAGATGAAAACCCGCCTCACTTCTTAGACTTCCGCTCGATTCGGTTCCCCGGCTTAATCTCAGCCTTTACATTGCCAAGTGCAGGGACGAGTGACTACGGACCTGAAATGCTCCACGCCGCGGCACAAAACAAACCTTACAAATGTTTTGTGCGACCTGATTCAAAAATCCCATTCATGGCAATGCCCGATGCAATTAAATCTTTGTTGATGTTGATGGATGCTCCGCGCGAATCATTAACCTCTAATGTCTATAACATTGCCGCGTTTGCCATTACTGCCGAGGAATTTCGTCAACGCGCTATTAAAGCCTTCCCCAATGCAGATATAACATTTGAACCAAATCCGCGCCGCCAAGGGATTGTCGACTCTTGGCCCCAAGATGTAGATGACTCTCACGCCCGCAAAGACTGGAACTGGTCAGCGGATTATGACGTGGATCGTTTCTTTGATGATTACTTTTTGCCGGAGATTAGGAAGAGATATGGGAAGTAGAAATTGGAGAAATTATGATTAAGCAAATATTTGCTATATGGCTTATTTTGTTGCCAAATTATGTAAATAACTTTAATTTTGAAATAAACGAAAAACTAACAGAACCAATAAAGCTGAATATCTTTGCAAATGAAGTCACTAATATTGATTTGATATATCATTTGTCAACGTTTGAGCCATATACTAAAGAATATAGTTTTCAAGTTGTTGAGAATAGACTTGTAGGTGGAGATATTACCTTGCCATTATCATTGCTTAGTTCTATTTTACAGAATCTTGATAATTTATACCCTAGTACTAATCCTGTGTATATTGAGAGATGGTCAGATGACTATCCATTTGCTGGTGTGAAAATTGCACTTAAAGATGAACGTTATATCTTAATTACTTCTCAATCCCAATATGGGCGATTAATACCATGGAATGTTCAAATCTGGCAGGGTAATCCAGATACTGATGGAAATATTCTTGAAAGTTATATATTATTGCATGAAGATTTTCATAAAGGATTATCGGTCTTTTGGAATAGATTAACGGGTACAAATTTTCCTAGAGACTATGGAGATGAAGCATTTTGGGAATATTATGAAAAGACCGAAACTGTAGATTTCTTTCGGCTTACTGAAAAGAAGCTATACGGTTCGTCAATAAATGTTATAGAGCCATTTTTATCAACACTAAAACAAAATAAAGCAATATCTGAATTGCTTCAGCAAGGCTATTTTGTTTATGATTTAGATTTGGATGTAACAGTAACTGTGGAACAAATGCATCCAGTGAGCTATTCAGGCTCTATTGCTTTAATGACCCCAAATAAAAAAGATGTAATAGTATCTACCGTAGAGATTTACTTAGAACCGGAAATTTTAGTTAAGACGCCATTAATAAGCACTGAAGTTATTAAGCAAGTAAGTCAGCGTCAAGAATACATTTTCTTGCAGAATGCAGAAAAACTATTTCCAGATATTGTTTTCCTCTCATACTTTGAAGAAAAGACGGGGTTGCTTAAGATAGATTGCCCAGAAAATCATAGGGCACATCACAGTAATTATGGGATTGAAGCCTTTTTATCAGATAATAAAAATTTACCAATTTATTTTTATTATCTGAATAGCCTTAAAGCATGGTCAGTTAATATTGATTTTAATCGCCAAAACGGTTATTGGGATGATGAACTTGTAAATTTAGTT
>DQGV01000104.1 GCA_003524705.1 Anaerolineae bacterium
GAGTTCATGCAGACCTTCACCCTCAGACCCTACGACTAAACCCAACGTGCCTCTTACATGACGTGAATTTGATTCTATTTCCATTCCACTTTGGTCTAAGCCTACAACCCAGACTTCGTTATCTTTCAGTGCATCAATCGCTTGAGACAAATTTGATTTCGCAATTAACATGTGCTCGCTTGCTCCAGAAGAAGCATTGACCACAGCAGGCGTCACTTCAACAGCTCTTGCCAGCGGAATAATGATTCCATGCACGCCAACGGCTTCAGCAGTACGAATCAACGTGCCAAAGTTTTGCGGGTCTTGCAATGAATCAAGAATCAAAATAAAAGGCAATTCTTCTTTTGACTTTTCTAAAATCTCAACCACATCTGAATATGGATACTCCCCAACTTCCGCCACAATGCCTTGATTGTTTTGATGAATCTTATCCAACTTAGTGCGTGGCACACGACTGACTTTGATTTTATTTTTTTGAGCAAGATTAAGAATCTCGCTCAACTTGCCTTTTTCTTGCACCCCTTCGGCGATTTCAATTGAGAAAATTTATCTGCGCTTGGCGACAAGCACTTCATAGACGGCGTTGCGGGAATAGATATATTCTTTCATGCATTGATTTTACTTGATAAAAAAGAGACAGTCACCTTCAAGGTGACTGTCTCTTTAATTTTTTCCAAATTACGTTTCCCAAATCTCGAATTACGAGTATCGCCACGTCGTCCCATCTTTACTATCTTCAATCGTCACGCCCATCTCTTTCAATTGGTCGCGGATTTCATCTGAACGTTTCCAATTTTTTTGCTTACGTGCTTCGTTTCGTTCTTCAATCAAAGCATTGACTTCGGCATCTTTTTCGCTTGAACCTTGTTTATCTTCAAGTTTTAATCCAAGTACACTTGTCAGTTCTTTGAAAGTATCTTGTGCAGGTTTGAGTTGGTCATTTGTGGCGGAATTATCTCTGGCTGTGTTAATCGCTTTGACCAATTCAAATAATGCCGCGACTGCACCAGCGGTGTTGAAGTCATTATCCATGGCTTCGGTGAAATTCTTTTTAGCGGATTCGATGGATGCAGACAATGAATCAGAGTTGTATCCTGTTGCTGAAGCAGAAGCAGGCTTCAACGTAGATTTGAGGCGTTCGATATTTCGTTCAGCCGCATCTAAAGTTTCGTCATTGAACATCAATGGCGCGCGATAAGTCCCGTTCAAAACCAGCATACGCATTACATCCGCAGAACGTGTGGATAAAAATTCTTTTATAGAAACAATATTACCCAGTGACTTGGACATTTTTTCGCCGCCGAGTTGTAACATGCCGTTGTGAATCCAATAACGCGAAAATTCTTTGCCTGTATAACTTTCGGTTTGGGCAATTTCATTTTCATGATGCGGGAAAATTAAATCATTACCGCCGCCATGAATATCAATTTGTTCACCGAGTTCGGCGAGATTCATGGCTGAACATTCAATGTGCCAACCGGGGCGACCCTTGCCCCACGGACTTTCCCAAAAAATTTCTCCATCTTTTGCGGCTTTCCATAAAGCAAAATCCATGGGATGTTCTTTTTGTTCACCGACTTCGATTCTTGCACCGGCTTGCATATCTTCCAATTTGCGGGCTGACAAACGACCATAATCTTCGTCTTTTGTAACGCGGAAATACACATCGCCATTTTCAGCGGCGTATGCATAGCCTTTTTGAATCAAGCCTTCGATGAATTGAATAATCAACGGTATGGTCGTGCTAACTTGTGGATTTGCAGTTGCAGGTAACACATTGAGATTTTTTAAATCATTAGCATAATCATCAATATAACGTTGTGAAAGTTTGAGAGGCTCTTCACCAAGTTGTTTGGCTCGATTGATAATTTTGTCATCTACATCGGTGTAGTTCATGACGAACTTAACATCATAATTTTTATAAATGAGATAACGACGGATAATGTCAAACACAATGGCAGACATAGCATGACCTACATGCGCGTCGTTATAAACGGTCACACCGCAGACATACATTTTCACTAAATTGGGTTCAAGCGTTTGAAATTCTTCGGTCTTGCGGGTGAGTGTGTTATAAATTTTTAGCATTTTTATTTACCATAAAGTTTTTTAGTTTGTCACCCTGTGCGATAGTGAAGGGTCTCTTAGATAATCGTAGAGATTCTTCGCCACAAGAACAAGAGCGTGGCTTAGAATGACATGTGAAAGTTTGTGAAATTATAAAACAAAACAGGGTGTATTTTACACCCTGTTCACTGAACACTGATTACTCGTTACTGATTACTTCTTATTCCTTCTCGCTTGTTCTTCATCCACACGCCCGAAAATCATTTTTCCGGCGGCAGTTTGCAAAACTTTCGTAATATTCACTTCCATATATTCGCCGATGTAATCTTTACCATTTTCAACGACGACCATCGTACCGTCTTCCATATACCCCACACCTTGACCTGCTTCCTTACCTTCTTGCATGATGTTAATCCGCAAGCCTTCGCCGGGTAACACAACTGATTTAACTGCATTCGCTAATTCATTGATGTTCAAAACGGTCACACCTTGTAATTCGGCAATGCGATTCAAATTATAGTCATTGGTCAATACTGGACTCTTAAGTTGTTTACCAAGCACAATTAACTTATCATCCACTTCACGTACACCATCTACATTGATGTCTGAAATTCTCACCAGTACATTCGGCAATTTTTGTAACTCGGCTAACACTTCCATACCACGTCGTCCGCGTTGACGACGTTGACCATCCGGTGAATCTGCAATATATTGCAACTCGTTCAACACAAAGCGCGGAATTAAAAGTGTGCCGGGCAAAAATCCAGTTTTCGCAATGTCTGCTACACGCCCATCAATAATCACACTGGTATCCAAAAGAATATTGCGATTCAAATTGCTCCACGAGGAAGAACTGCCACCCTCACCGCGTCCACTTAAAGCACCAAGCAAACCCATAATGTCACCTTGGCGCATCACAAAAAGTGAAACACCAAAATATGAAAATACTAATACACCAATAAAAGGAAGAATCTCACCAAATGGTGCCGGCAACATCGAAAGTGGAAATGCCAGCAAAGCCGCAATTAACAAACCGACCACTAAACCAGTTAAACCTGCAAATAAACTTTCAGCCGCTAACCTGCCGAGAATTCCACGTAATGTCCGCGCTGGGCGAGTCGTAAAGTATGGAGTCAGAATCAAGCCTGCTAATGCACCGACCAAGCCAAACGTAAGTGTGGTGCGAACAGCATCATCCGGTGTAAAACGCGAGATGTCAAATCCCCAATATCCACCTGCTACTGCTAAAACAAACATCCCGATAATTCGTAAAATAAATTCAAAACTCATGAATAACTCCTACAGAATAAATGAT
>DQGV01000477.1:0-185 GCA_003524705.1 Anaerolineae bacterium
TCTACAATTTGGACTTCATCTCCAATTTGACAGCCGATTTCGTCATGAGCCTTCACACGTGTGCTGGAATAGACCACTTTCTTATAAAGCGGGTGACGATATTTACGGGTGATTTCAACCACCACAGTCTTTGTCATTTTATTACTGGTGACTACACCAATGATACGACGACGGTTGTTCATTTT
>DQGV01000477.1:518-4525 GCA_003524705.1 Anaerolineae bacterium
GGGTCAGTCAACTGCCCCGTCACTTGTTGGAAGCGTAATTTCATCACTTCATCACGCGCGTCTGCAATCTTGGTACGAATTTCTTCTGGCGCCAATTTGCGAATATCTTCGGATTTCATTGCTTTCATTTCTTATTCTCCTTCCGTGTGGCGGGCTACCACTTTGGTCTTAATGGAGAATTTATATTGAGCGCTTTTCAATGCAGCAATTGCAACATCAGAAGCTAAACCTGCCACTTCAAACATAATGCGACCCGGTTTCACCACAGCGACATAATATTCAACATTCCCTTTACCAGAACCCATGCGGGTTTCTGGCGGTTTGTGTGTAAATGGTTTCGCAGGGAAAATACGAATCCACACTTTGCCACGGCGTTTCATTTCGCGCACAATCGCACGACGAGCCGCTTCAATTTGACGGGCGGTAATCCAACCCGGTTCTAACGCTTGCAAGCCAAAATCTCCAAAGGAAACTTCTGCGCCACGTAAGGCTTTGCCTCTCATGCGTCCGCGCATTTGCTTGCGCCACTTAACTCGTTTGGGCATCAACATCTCAAATACCTCATTCTATACAAAGCAACGTCTACTCGCTGACGTATACGCCTTCGGTTGCTTCGGTTTTTTCTTCAACTTCAGGCGTTGATTCGCCTTTATAAATCCATACCTTGACGCCAAGCTGACCGTATGTGGTAAGAGCCTCGTCAATTGCGAAATCCAAGTTTGCCCGTAGGGTTTGAAGCGGAACTCGTCCTTCGCGCAACCAAACATCACGAGACATTTCTGCCCCACCTAAACGCCCACCAACCATAATCTTGATTCCTTCAGCACCTTGTTTCATGGCTTGCTGAATGGCACGTTTCATAGCACGGCGGTATGCAATACGGCGTTCGAGTTGGTCTGCAATGTTTCTGGCAACCAATTTTGCGTCAGTATCTGGTGAAGAGATTTCTTTAATATCTAATTCAATCTTTTTGCCAACTAAGGTTTCAAGGGCTTGACGAATTTTCTTAACACCTTCGCCTTTGCGACCAATCAAAATACCGGGTTTGGCAGTGTGAACTGCAATGCGGATTTTGCCCGGTGTACGTTCAACATCAATGCGAGAGATACCGGCTTTGCCGTCACGCACTGCATCGGGTAAATCTTTGCGGAGTTCGCGCACTTTTTCATTGGCGGCGGCACCACCTTTAGAAAGTTTGCCGAGCAATAAATTGCGAATGGCAAAATCTTGATGTAATTGTTGACGATAGGTACTGCCTTCAGCAAACCAACGCCCGCCCCACGGCTGATTCACTCCAAGACGAAAACCAACAGGATGTACTTTACGACCCATAATATCTCCTTATGCTCCGCGTTCTCTTAAGATAACTGTTACATGTGAGGTGCGGCGCAATATCGGCTTGAAGCGACCACGTGCACCAAAGCGTCTCCACTTACGAGTTGGCGCTTCATCGGCGGTGATTTTCGCAACAAATAAATCATCACGGCTGACACCAAAATTTTCTTCTGCATTTGCAACAGCAGAAGCAACTAATTTTTGAACTGGACCAGCGGCGCGTTTATTGACAAAGCGTAAAATTTCTAAGGCTTCGTTTGCGTTTTTGCCTCTTACCAAATCAATGACAGCACGAACTTTTTGTGCTGATTGAGGAAGATGGCGAACTTTTGCTTGAATATCTTGCATGATTCGAATCTCCTATGCCGCCGCGGCTTTTTCAGCGGTTTGATGTCCGCGGAAAGTTCGGGTGGGGGCAAATTCACCTAAACGGTGACCGACCATATTCTCAGTAATATAAATCGGCACATGGCGGCGACCATCATGAACAGCAATAGTGTGACCTACCATTTGAGGGAAAATCACAGAAGCGCGGCTCCATGTACGAATGACTTTCTTTTCTTTTTTGGCATTCATCGCCTCAATGCGTTTGAGCAATTTCGGTTCGATGAAAGGACCTTTTTTCAATGAACGTGACATATCTGCTTACCTCATCTACTAACGACTCGTCTTACTACGACGGCGAACTATAAATTGGTCAGTCTTCTTATTTCGGCGGGTCTTCTTGCCGAGTGTTGGTTTACCCCAAGGGCTTTTTGGACCCGGTAAACCAATCGGTTGGCGACCTTCACCGCCACCATGAGGATGGTCACGTGGACTCATTGCAGTACCACGAACGGTTGGGCGAATACCCAAATGTCGTTTACGACCAGCCTTACCTAACTTCACATTGCTATGGTCTAAGTTACCAATTTGACCAATGGTTGCATAACAAACTTGATAGACCAAACGAACTTCGCCAGAAGGCATACGAATTTGAGCAAAGTCACCTTCTTTAGCAAGTAATTGAGCCGCACCACCAGCAGTCCGAACCATTTGACCGCCTTTGCCGGGCTTAATTTCTAAATTGTGAATCATCGTACCGACTGGAATGTTGCTGATTGGCAAAGCATTGCCAGAACGAATTTCGGCATTAGGACCAGACATCACGCTATCACCAACTTTCAAGTCAAGTGGTGAAACGATATATCTTTTTTCGCCATCGGCATAATGTAACAAAGCCAAACGCGCAGTGCGATTCGGGTCATACTCAATCGCGGCAACTTTTGCAGGAATACCAAATTTATCGCGTTTGAAATCAACAATACGGACAAAGCGACGTGCGCCTCCTCCACGATGTCGAACTGTTACTCGACCTTGAGCATTTCTTCCGCCCCGATTCTTTTTAATTACTAACAAAGAACGTTCCGGAGTAACACCTTTTGTAATTTCTTCAAAACTATGCCCGGTCATGTCGCGCATACCGGGGGTAATTGGTTTATATTTCTTAACTGCCATTATTGCACTCCCTCAAAGATTTCGAGGGGTTTGCTTCCCTCGGCAAGGGTAATGATTGCCTTCTTAAAGGAAGGCTTGCGAACTAACATACGTCGGGCGCGTGTACGGCGTCCGCGTTTTGCAGGGACATTCAAAATATTCACTCGTGCAACAGTTACATCAAACAAAGTTTCAATCGCATCTTTTACAGAAGTACGTGTGGCTTCTTCTGAAACCACAAACACATACTGACCCAATTTGCCGGATTGATAACTTGATTTTTCAGTGACCAATGGGCGCACGAGAACATTATATAAATTCGTCATGTCTCGCTCCTATCCACCGAATTGCGCTACAAGCGCATCAATCGTTTTGACAGGCAAAACGACTTTATCAAAATTAAGTACGTCACGAATATTCAAATAACTAGCGAGCAACACTTTTGTATTATCAATGTTATTCGCAGAACGCATCACTGAATCATAGTTTTGGTCTTTGGTTGGCATCAAAACTAAAGAAGTAGAAGTACCCACTAAATTGTTTAAGGCATCTACCATGCTTTTGGTCTTTGCTTCTTTAATATCTAAATCTTCTACAACCACAATCGAAGCCTCAGCGGCTTTGACTGATAATGCTGAGCGAAGAGCGGCTTGGCGCATTTTCTTCGGCATTCTTTGCTCATAACTACGTGGGTGTGGTGTATGAATACGACCACCACCTACCCATTGTGCCGCGCGACGTGAACCTTGGCGAGCACGACCTGTACCTTTTTGCTTCCATGGTTTACGACCACCACCACGAACTTCAGAACGAACTTTTGTATCGTGTGTACCGAGACGGGCATTTGCCATCTGGCGAGTGTATGCCTGATGCATCAAATCTACATTTACAGGGGCTTCAAAGAGTGCGGCGGGTAATTCAACCTCACGAACTTTTTTGCCTTTGATATCTAAAACATCTACTTTCATGGTTAATCTGCTCCTACGCGCTTATTGCTTGCGCGACTCCTTAATTACCACAAGGCTGCCCTTGCCACCTGGAACAGCACCATTAATGGCAATCAAATTACGTTCGGCATCTACCAACACAACTTTGATGTTTTGTGCGGTGACACGGTCAACACCCATGTGACCCGCACCACGTGCACCTTTAAGCACACGACCTGGTGTAGTACCAGAGCCACGTGAACCGGGCGC
>DQGV01000340.1:0-2198 GCA_003524705.1 Anaerolineae bacterium
GGTGCGCAATCGCTGTCAGCGATGCGGGCGACCACGCGGATATATTCGCCGCTTTGGTTTGTGCCGAATTTGTTTCCGTGAATTGGCGTTGAAGGGCAACATCCCCGGCGTCGTGAAGTCATCTTGGTAGCCGGGTGGAGGTAGTTATTATGTCATTTACTGATCCTATTGCTGATATGCTGACCCGCATCCGAAACGCGGTGATGGCTGGTCATGCTTCGGTAGCATTACCCAACTCCAAAATTAAGTTGGAGATAGCTAAAATTCTTAAAGAAGAAGGCTTTCTCGAAAGTTTTGAAGTTGTAGAAGGCGAGAACGAAACACAAAAAGTTTTGCGCCTAAAATTAAAATATGTTGGTGAACGCCGTGAAAGACGAGCCGTTCTTTCCGGTTTAGAGCGCGTCAGCAAACCTGGTCGTCGCATCTACACCAAGAAAACAGACATCCCTTGGGTACTTTCTGGAATTGGCGTTGCCATTCTTTCAACTCCCAAAGGCGTAATGACCGGCGCACGCGCTCGACAGTTAGGCGTAGGCGGCGAGATTATTGCGAAGGTCTGGTAGGAGTTTTAATATGTCTCGTATTGGTCGTTTACCCGTAGAAATTCCCACAGGCGTACAAGTTGAACTTAATGGTTCTAAAGTGCGTGTGAAGGGACCAAAAGGTGAAATGCAACGAGAGTTTTCCAGTTTGATTGCAATTCAAATGGAAAACAATCAGTTGAAGATTACCCGCAACTCTGATAACCCTGAAGAACGTGCTTTGCATGGCACAACTCGTGCTGTATTAGCAAACATGATTAATGGTGTTAGCAAGGGTTTTGAAGTTATCCTCGAAGTGGAAGGCGTGGGATACCGCGCTGAAATGGAAGGACAAAAACTGGCTTTGTTTGTTGGTTATTCGCATCCTGTAAAAATTGATCCGCCAACTGGCGTCAAATTTGAAACAGATGCAAAAACTCGTCAAATCAAGGTAATTGGTTTTGATAAAGAATTGGTTGGTCAGGTCGCCGCGAATATTCGTAAAGTGCGCCCACCAGAACCTTATCATGGCAAAGGCTTACGCTATCTCGGTGAGAAAGTTCGCCGTAAAGCTGGTAAAGCCGGGAAAGGAGCCAAGTAACACATGGCTAAGAAAAATAGAACAATTGCTCGTGAACGCCGTCATGCGCGCGTTCGCAGAAGTGTCATTGGCACACCAGACCGCCCACGTTTGAATGTGTTCAAAAGCATCACTGGTATTTATGCACAAGTGATTGATGATGTAGATGGCAACACAGTTGTCTCTGCTTCTACTGTTGATAAAGACTTGCGTGCACAAGTTAAAGGTATGAAGAAATCCGAACAAGCCAAGGCAATCGGCAAAGCCATTGCTGAACGCGCAAAATCAAAAGGTATTTCTTCCGTTGTATTTGACCGTGGTGGTTTCCGCTACACTGGTCGTGTTAAAGCATTGGCAGATGGTGCACGCGAAGGCGGCTTGCAATTCTAGGTTTATAACCTTTGGAGAAAGATATGGCAGAAAAACAAAAAGCTGAAAGACAACAACCGCAACAACAATTTGAAGCACAAGACGCTTTTGAAGAGCGTGTGATTGAAATTGCTCGTGTTGCAAAAGTGGTGAAGGGTGGTCGCCGTTTTCGCTTCCGCGTGACTGTTGTAGTTGGTGATAAAAAAGGTACGGTTGGTATGGGTATTGGCAAAGCCAATGCTGTGCCTGATGCAATGCGTAAAGCCTCTGAACGCGCTCGCAAAGATTTACGCTCCGTCAATATTTCCGGTACAACCATTCCACACGAAGCATTAGGTAAAACCGCCGGTGCCAAGGTGTTTCTCAAGCCCGCCTCAGCAGGAACAGGCGTAATCGCGGCAGGAGGCGTGCGTGCTGTGTTGGAAGTAGCTGGCGTGCGCGACATCTTAACCAAATCAATGGGAAGTGCGAACGTCTTAAACGTTGTAATGGCTACATTCGATGCTTTAGATGGTTTGCGTTCACCTGCGCTTGAAGCGGCTCGTCGTGGCAAACGTGCAGATGAACTAGTCCCATTCTGGGAACGGAGAAAGCAACATGCCTAAGAAAGAAACCTCCGGTAAAACAATTCGCGTAACTTGGGTTCGCAGTTCAATTGGTTATACAAAAGACCAAAAAGCAACTGTGAAAGCCTTAGGCTTACGCCGTTTACATCAAACTGTTGAGCA
>DQGV01000340.1:2483-2675 GCA_003524705.1 Anaerolineae bacterium
CGCGGGATGTTGAACAAAGTGATTCACATGCTCAAGATTGAAGAGTAATAAGATGAAATTACATGACCTCGTACCCAATCCTGGGTCAAAAAAGAATCGCAAACGTGTTGGTCGCGGTATTTCAGCAGGGCAAGGTAAAACTGCTGGTCGCGGTACAAAAGGTGCAGGTGCACGTTCTGGTGAAGGCGGTCA
>DQGV01000426.1:0-8500 GCA_003524705.1 Anaerolineae bacterium
GTGGTGCCTGTGGCTATACAGAATTTTACGCAACCAATCACAAAGGTTTACTAGAAGGGCACAAAAACGGATATAAAAATAAATCAATACAACCTCAACCCTAAATACAAACAATCGCCAACCACCCAGACCTGTCAGACCAATTAGACCAATTAGACCAATTAGACCTCTTAGACCTGTTAGACCACTCAGACTAATAAGACTTGTAAGACTACTTAGACCTCTTCACCATAGAAGCATAGCGCGACACAAAATGCACCCACCAAGCGGATAACCGCGTCTGATACCTCGCCTGACGAATAACACTCCGCATCCCCTCCGCGCCTTCAAACTGCTCAAGCAATATTACAGATGTCCCCACCTCAAACGCCGCGTGCGCATCTGACCCAACCGTGCCAGCCAAGTTATGCTTTTCAGCAAAGCGCTTCGCCTGCACGTTAAACATCGGGTTCATACACCGCGAATTGAAAACCTCAATCGCATCTACATCGTGAATAATCTCAAGCAAATCGTTTTCCTCCCATCCCCCCTTCCTCAACCTATCAAACGGGTGCGACACACTAATAAACGCACCCTGTCCCTTCAATATCGTTATCGTCTTCTGTGGTGATAACCCCGCAGGAATCTCCTCAGTCACATACGCCGCAAGGATTTCTCCTTTCGTCGTCATAATCTCCTCCCCCACAATCACCAACTCAGGGTCAAGTTGTTGCGCCGCAACAGCCCCCGCCGTAGAGTTATGGTCAGTGATGACGAGTCTATCCAAGCCTTTGCGTCTCGCAGTCTTTATCAAATCCGCTGGCTTGGTCAACGAATCTTTTGAAGCATCCGTATGGCAGTGAAATTCAAGTTTTAGCATTCAGCAATTTTACCAATTCGCTCATTTTTGATTTAGAATCAAGCTATATGCGGAAAATGTTTTCAGCCATCGGCGCATTTCTTGCTACACCACCGGGTGTCGTATTAATCACGGCTGTATTATGGCATGCGGTGGATTGGTTCTTAAACATTCCCTTCAATTGGCTAGCCAGCATCATCCTCTTAGCAATTGATGTTGTTATCGTTTTCATTTTAGTAGATAGGCTCACTTATTTCTTCTCACAATTTGTCTTGCCTATTCAAAACAAAGAAGACCGCACAAAGATTTACGAACGTGTGCGCGACTTTGAATCCAGCGACCGCGGACCCATCTTATTCGTCAAGAATGGGCGCGTCATTACACATGAAGGTGAAGGCGAAAAACGCGGAGAAGGTGTAATCGTATTAGATTCTGCCAGTGCAGTCGTCCTCCGTACCGATACTGAAATTGTCGGCTCGGTAGGTCCAGGCATTCGCTTCACCGAAGAAAAAGAATACATCATCAGTCATGTCAATGAGAAAAACGAAAAAGAATTTATCGGTGTAGATTTACGCACCCAATGGCGTTTTATCGGTCCGCTAGCAGTTGACCAGCCTTTTCTTAACCCTGTACCAATCCCTGACCCTAAAAAATATAATGAGATGACAAAACGCCTCAAGCAAACGGTCGGCTTGACTCGTGACGGTTTTGAAGTTTCACCTACCATCAGCATTAAGTTCAGAGTAAAGCGTAAGAAGAATTCCATTTCACAAAGTGGAGTGAGATCGCGTTTTGAATATGACCCCGACTCTGTTCGTCATGCAGTCACGCGCGAAGTCGTAGAGTTAGATAAATCTGAAAACAGGCGCGGGCGCATCACATGGAAGCAACTGCCTGAACATTTAGTCGTCAACTTATGGCGTGAGTATGTGCGCAAATTCAAACTAGAAGATTTGTTTACCTCAACAGATAGCCTAAGCGGGTTACAAACCATTGAATACATGCTCAATCGTCGCTTACAACAAGCCAGCGTAGCCGTGTTAGATGATACCGGTATGCCTGAAATGCCGACCCGTTACGCCACCAGCCTAGAATACAAACAACTGATAGAACGCGGGCTAGAAGTATTAGAAGTGCGCATTCACAATATCCTCTTTGAACCAAACTTAGAAGCAAAAGTGGTTGAGCAATGGAGTGCCGATTGGATGGGCTTAGCAAAACGAGAACAAGGCTTATTAAATGAAAAAGAGGCTTTGTTAGAAACAGCCGCACGTAGTGAAGCCTCAAAAGAATTTGTGCGTGCCGCTTCGCAAAAGTTTAGCAATCCGTTTTTATCACCACCTGATATTTTTTCTGCCTTACAAGACTTAATCGAACCCATTCGAGACAATCTACTCGCGAAAAACAATGCCAATCCAGAATTGGTCGCTACCCTAGAAGAACTTGATGATATTCTCAAATGGGCATTGGTGTATAAAGTAGACCCGCCTAGGGGTGGAAAGCAGGCGCAAGGATGAGACGACAAAACTTCCAACGCGATGAAATCATCTCTTTGCTATATGGGCTCAGGGAGAGTAGTGTTAAATTCAGAAATACGTGGAAATGGATTGCCGCTTTATTTATATGGGGAAGCCTTAGCCTCCTGACTTTGCTGGTAACCGGTGACCAACTGCTGACACCAATCCAGCGCATTGCTATTATTTTTATGAGCAGTATCAAATATGTTCCCTTAATTTGGGTCATCTATAGCACTGCCAAAAGCAAAGCCGCCATATATTTGGATGATATCTTTGAATTACAAAACCAAGCTGTTGCAGAAACGTTTATCGAAGAAGTGGCATTTGGCGAAGGACATGAAAAAATTACTATCAACGAAGGTAAGATTTCTGAAAAGGATGAACATTCACCCATTATTCTAATTGGTGGACCGGGCAAAATAAAAGTGAACCTCGGCAGTGCCGCCCTGCTCGAACAAGTGGATGGCGACCCCGAAATCATTTACGCCCGCAAAGAAGCATGGAATTTAGAAAGATTTGAACGCATTCGTGAAATCGGTGAAGATGACCGCGTGGGCAAACGCCAATATGCCGCCATCAATTTGCGCGACCAATTTGTAGGCGGGCTATCTGTCAAATCGCGCACCAAAGATGGCATCCCGATTGAAGCGCAAGACATCAAAATCATATTCAGCATTTTGCGAACGCCGCAAAATATCAACTCTCAAGATGAAGACCCATATTCTTTTGATGAGCGTGCCGTTCATTCATTGGTGTATAACCAAACCCTCATTACGCCACCGCCACCTACCACGCCTGGTGTTGCCTTTCCGTGGGATACAACTGTCATTCCATTGGTGACGAATGAACTTGAAAAATTAATCACCTCCAGTGCATTGAGTCAGATACTTTCTAGCATCAGCCAAAAAGAAGTGGACTCTGTCAGTGATAATGAAGCCACCAACACACAATTGCGAGTTGAAATCACCGGTGCATATACACGTGCTAGCCAAAGCAACCGTATGAACTTACGCAATTTTGAATCGCGCTCAAAGATTACCGATTTGTTTTATGAAAAATCCTTTAAGAAAAAAGCCGCAGAACTTGGCGTTGCCATTCATTGGATTGATATTGGCACATGGCAACTACCTAATACCATGATTACCGAAAATTTAAAACAAGCATGGGAGCAAGCCCGCGAGAACATTCGCCGCCGTAAAGAAATTGAAGGCTCACGCAAAAAAGTGGAACTTGATAAATTTCTAGAAGTCATCAACACTGCTATTATCACCAACTTTCACAAACATCCATACAGTTCAAAAAATAATGACCGCGACTATCTTGACTATGACGAGTTCGTGCGTTTATTTGAAAAAGCATCAGAAATGAATAAAGGTGAAACCAGCAATCGCCAACGCCAACAAGAAAATCGCCCACCCACTGCAAAAGAAGCCTTTAGCACGGCGCGCGAAATATTACGCGCCTTCCGTAAAGAATTTCTTTCAGCCAAAGAATTGATTCAAAGAGAAAATAAATCTTCACACGAGAAAGAAATTGAAGTGGCTCGAATTGAAAAAGCCTTACGTGAAATTGATACCCACTTACACACACCGAAAAAATCACAATGAAACATCCACATGTTCAACTCTCCACCGAAGTTGCCCGCGCCATCAACATTGGCTTGCCGCTTGTGGCACTTGAATCCACTGTTATTACGCATGGGCTTCCACAACCGCAAAATTTAGAACTGGCGCGTGAGATGGAAAAACAAATCCGTGACAATGGTGCCACTCCCGCAACCATTGCATTACTGGATGGAAAAATCCGCCTCGGTTTATCTGACGCAGAACTGATTCGGCTCAGTGAACTGGATACAAGCCTGAAAGTAAGTCACCGTGATTTTGCAACCGCCATTACAAAAAAACAAAATGGCGGAACAACTGTAGCAGGCACTATGCTCGCCGCTAACATGGCTGGGATTAAAGTATTTGCAACTGGCGGAATTGGTGGCGTGCATAAAGAATCAGCGTTTGATATTTCAACTGATTTACATGCGCTATCTGAAACGCAGATGATTGTAGTGTGTGCTGGAGCAAAATCTATTTTGGATTTGCCTGCTACATTGGAATATCTTGAAACGATGGGTGTGCCAGTGGTGGGTTATCAGACCGATGAATTCCCTGCTTTTTATTCGCGTGAAAGCGGATTGAACGCCAGTGTACGACTCGATTCCCCGAAAGAAATTGCTGAGTTTGCCAAAGCCCATTGGAGTTTGGGATTAAGAAGCGGAATCCTTGTTACGAATCCGATTCCCCAAGCAGAATCAATTCCTGCATCTAAAATGGAACCGATGATTGCGAAAGCATCTAAAGAAGCAGTTGAGCAAGGGATTCATGGACAAGCATTGACGCCGTTTTTGCTAAATCGAATCAATGAGTTATCCAAAGGAAAATCGTTGAAAGCGAATTTGGCTTTGTTGTTGAACAACGCGCGCCTCGCGGCTGACATTGCAAAAGAGATGACCGTGCGAAAGAAAGAGTGGGCGATATAAGTAATTTATAGGGGTATAAATATTAAAAAGGAGAATCAATCATGGATAGAAAACCTCCACTTGAATCAGAATTAGTGCAAGAATTTGTAGGAGTAGCTCATACTGATTTAAATCGCGTCAAAGAATTGTTGGAACGTGAACCTGCTTTGGTGAATGCCTGTTGGGATTGGGGTGGCGGTGATTTTGAAACTGCGCTTGGTGCGGCGGCTCACATGGGCGCAAAAGATGTTGCAAATTATTTATTGGAACGTGGCGCACGCTTAGATATTTTTGCGGCGGCTATGTTAGGCAAATTAGAAATCGTCAAAGCCGCGTTGAAAGAATATCCGAATGCAAAAGATATTTTAGGTCCACATGGCATTCCGTTGATTACACATGCAGAACAAGGTGGTGATGATGCAAAAGAAGTTTTGGAGTTTCTAAAATCTTTATAATTTTTTGTAGGGGCGAGGAGACCTCGCCCCTACATTTTTCAGGAGAATGTAAATGACAGAAAAATCAGGTGCACAAATTAGTCAGAAAGCATTTATTCAATCGGTCGTCATTTTATTTGCATTGATGATGATTGCGGGGATTCTTACGCTTGTGATTCCAGCTGGTCAATATGCCCGCACTGAAGTGGATGGACGCGAAACTATCGTCCCTGATTCATTTGCATTCACCGAAAGACCAGATTATCCATTTTGGCGTTGGTTTATCGCTCCGCTTGAAGTGGTCACTGGACCTGATGGTTTAACTGTTATAGTCATTACAGTTTTTATCTTAATGGTTGGCGTGGCTTTTGCAGTTATGGATAAAAGTGGAATACTAAAAGCCACTCTGCTCGTATTGTAAGAAGATTTGAAAAACAAAAATATACTTTGTTATTAGTGATTTCATTTTTCTTTATGGCTTTAGGTGCATTCTTTGGAATCTTTGAAGAAATTGTTCCGCTTGTGCCATTGATGATTGCTTTATCGTATTCTCTCAAATGGGATACATTGACAGGTTTGGGCATGTCCATCCTTGCTACAAATATGGGTTTTTCTGCCGCGATTACAAATCCATTCACGATTGGTGTGGCACAAGGCATTGCCGATTTACCCGCATTTTCTGGCACTGGCTATCGCATTATCATTTTTATATTCATGTATATTCTGCTGGCTGTGTTTTTAACTCGCCACGCCAAAAAGGTAGAGGCAAATGCCAAAGCATCACCAGTCTATGAAGAAGAACAAGAGACGCGCAAAAAATATAGCAACTTCACTACTGAAGCCATTGCTCATGAAAATTCTCGCACCACGCCAGCGATTATCTTCTTAATCATTTGTGTTGTGTTGATTTTTGCGACATTATTCGCAGGGCCTTTCATCCCTGCTATAAGTGATTATGCTTTACCAATCGTCGGTTTGTTATTTTTGATTGCAGGTATCGGCTCAGGTTTAATTGCAGGCGTCGGTAAAGATGCATGGAAAGCCGCAGGCGAAGGGCTGGCTGGTATTGCGCCTGCCATTCCGTTAATTCTTATGGCGGCAAGTGTCAAATACATTATCGCTTCAGGTGGCATTCTAGACACAATTTTGCACAATGCTGCCAACGCATTTCAAGGCGCAAACCCTGTCGTTGCCGCGTTGCTAATTTATTTCCTTACACTCGTCATCGAATTTTTTGTTTCCAGTGGTTCAGCCAAAGCATTTCTGATTATGCCCATTATGATTCCGCTTGCAGACCTTGTTGGCGTTACACGTCAAACCGCAGTGCTGGCGTATGTTTTTGGTGATGGCTTCTCAAATCTCGCGTATCCGACCAGTGCTGTGCTTCTCATTTGTTTAGGTCTCACAGCCGTTACATATCCGAAATGGTTGCGTTGGGTCATGGGTTTGTGGGTTTGGGTGATTCTTGCTTCGCTTGTTTTTCTTGCCATTGCAGTGCTGATTAACTACGGTCCATTTTGATGATTAACTTACCTTCGAATTATGAATCTTCGAGAGAAAGATTCCGCTCTTCGCTCGCCTCTTTTTCTACGGGTTGGCTTGATTCTCGTGTGGAGACATTTGTTTTACCCCACGACTCATCCCTGACCATTGATGTCATCATTGCGAATGCCAATAAACAAAAAGAAAATTTGTTTATTATGACCACTGGCTTACACGGCATTGAAGGCTACGTCGGTTCTGGGATTATTCAACTTTTTATAGAAGAATATCTTCCAAAGTTTAATCCTGATAACACAGGAATTATCATCGTTCATCCGATTAATCCACACGGGATGAAATATCACCAACGCGTGAATAAAAACAGTATTGACCTGAATCGCAACTTCAACAATGTGAATTTTGAAGAATTGAGAAAAGTTAATCCACATTATGAATCATATGGATTTTTATTAAATCCAAATCGCCCATTGAAAAGCCCACTTTATGAAAAGGCTAGATTTTTATGGAATGTCGTCAAAGCCTTGCCTCGCGGAATTAAACTCGTTCGCGAAACCGCATTGATGGGACAATATAGAATCCACAATGGCATGCAGTTTGGCGGTTTTGAATTACAAGAAGAAACAAAATTTATGATGGATTTGTATGCAAAATCTGTCAAAGAGTATTCAAAAATCCTTGCTTTAGATATTCATACAGGCTACGGTCCGCGCTATCAGATGACGTTATTGAATCCGCCTTCGGAGAAAGAAACTGCTGAGGAAACAGCACGCAGGTTCAAGGTCAAGAAAGTGGCGGGGGTAAATCCTGAAGAGTTTTATTCGATTAATGGCGATATGTCTGAATATTTACATCAGATGATAAAAGGGAAATATCCTGATAAAAAATTGTACGCAGGTGCATTTGAGTTTGGCACGTATGGTGACTCATTATGGCAAGCGATTCGCAGTTTGAGAATCACAGTGTTAGAACATGCCTTTCGCTGGTTCGGCGGTAGCGACTCGCTGAAAGATTGGATTCAAAAAGAATATGATGAGTTATTTTTGCCGTCTGAAAAAAAATGGCGGGAGAAAGCCCAAGCCGATGCACGCGAAGCCTTTGATGGAATTTTTAGTACCGAAGGGTTCTTTAGAAAATGAAGTTTGTTTGTTACAATGTCAAAAACAAAGGAGAATGTAATGAATAAAAGAAATCGTTCAATATTTTTTGCTGTTGCCGCAATTGTAGTGTTGGCATGTGCTTGCCCTGGCATGAGTAATTTGCCCGGTGGTGGAGACCAACCTCCAGCCACTTTTGCGCCGATTAGCACCATTCCACCCGTTGAAGTGGAAGTAACCGAAGAAGTGCCTGTTCCACCCGTTGGAAATGTTTTGCTTTCAGATGACTTTAGTTCAGACTCAGGTGAATGGGTTTTGTATTCAGAAGATGCAAACATTGCTGAAGTTCGAGATGGTGTGTATGTATTACGTTCTACAGGTGATACATGGGCTTGGGGCGGCGGTGACACTGATTTTGCTGATGCAGTCATTGAAATGGATTTAACGATGACTGAAGGTCCTGATAATGACAATGTTGGCATTGGTGTCATTTGTCGTTTGAGCGAAAATGCTGATGACAGCATCAATGGTTATTTGCTTGCCATCAGTGCTGATGGTTATTATTACATTGGTAGTATTGTTTCTAATTCAATTGATGCCCTTGT
>DQGV01000426.1:8794-17189 GCA_003524705.1 Anaerolineae bacterium
CACTTGCGGTGAATGGTCAAGAAATTGCTTCTACAACCGCAGTAGCTGGTGGTCCTACAACTGGTGGCGTTGGGTTTGCGGTCACCTCTTATGAATCACAGAATGGTCAGCCGAACGCAACTGCTGAATTTGATAATTTAGTAGTCACTGGTCCATAATTTTTTTTCAGGCAATATAAAAACAGGATGCTTTCGCATCCTGTTTTTATTTATTTTTTTGCACGCATTTTTTGCCTGATAAATGCAGTCCTAAAAATTCTGTCAAAGAATCCTTTATAACCATCTTTATCATACAAAATCATAAAATCTGCTGGACCAAATTCTTCAGGGCGAAGCATGATGGCGGGGTTGGGATTAATTTCCAAGATAAATAATTCACCTTGTTCATTCATACGCACATCACAACGTCCGTACCCAACAATGCCCATCGCTTTGAACATACGAATGCCAATATCTTGTAAGCGTGGAATCAGTTCAGGTTCAGTAACCTCTCGAAAGTTGAAAGGAAGCGACGTATCCCACTTGACAACGGTATGCCAAAATTCTTCGCCAGGCGGAAACATCAATTCAGTGGGCGGGTATGCAAACGGTTTACTAAAATCATCTGGGTTATCCACAATCAACACATTGAACTCTCTGCCGATAATAAATTCTTCCATGCGTGCCGCGCCATATAACGCACAAACTCTTTCCACTTGCGTCAAAACTTCTTCAATCGAATTACAACGTGATTCTTTTATCATGCCTGTACTGCCATAGCTTTTTGGATGTTTAACCATGACGGGGAAACGTAAATTTTTGACTAAGTTCTGCGCCTCTTCCTTCGTTTTAACTTGGTAGCCCTTCGCAAACCCGACCTTAGCCTCATCCGCTTTGGCTTGCATTTCTTCGCGGGTTGGGTCAAAGCAATTTGATTCGGCACCTGTAAAGACGACATTTAATTCTTCTAAAGCTTGTACCACTTCATTGGCATGATAGCCCCAGTCCTCATCCTCTGCACTATCAACTTCATAGCCTTCACATATATTGATGAAAATATCAAACTCCCCGCTTTCAGCCAATGCCTTTATTTTTTCTTTCACTGGTGCGGTCATAGTGACCATCTTCCAGTCGTAATCTTTTAGAAATGGTGATGGGTCGAAATCTGAAATTTCTTCGTCGGAGAGAACACACACGCGCATGGGCAAACCTCCAAAAAATAGAATAACGCAAAGGGTGCGTCGCACCAAACGGGTAAAGATTTTTCTAGCCTGTTAGGTGCGACGCACTCCGGATAGTCGCGTCGAATCTATTATTCCATAAATCCACGTAGTGACAAGATGCGTAGGCTTAAAATATTCTATTTTTTAGTACTTGACAAATTTTAGGCTGAGGGTATACAATAATTTAGGCAAGACTAAATTTTACAGAGAGCAACAAAAATGAACTTAATTCAACTCACAGGCATTCTCGCAATCATCGGTGCATTTCTTTACGCAATTGGTGATGTGCTTTTATTGGCAAGCAAAGTTAATTTGGATGAATATCCAAAGTTAAAACCATTTGCAAAATTATTATCAGATGCAGAAAAAATGGTCTTGCTCTCCCCTAGCAGAATGATATGGGGTGCTTTGCTTGGAGTCTTTGCAACTCCATTGGTGATTGCAGGCTATTGGCAAATTTATCAAGGCTTGGGCGAAGCGAATGCTTGGGTTGTGCTAGCAACTATCAGCTTGTTTGGAAGCGCATCCATCATCGGGGCTTTTGTTCATGGCACGTTTTATTACATGGGTGAATATGTGCAGGCATTGAATCAAGTTGATGAAAATTCACAAGATGTAATTGTCAAGATGATTGAACGCCATAAAAAAGTTTTGATTATTTCTTACGCATCGCTTCTTCTTATGATTTTAGTTGCTTCTGTTTTGTTTGCAGTTTTGGTCGCCTCTGGAAAAACCGCCTTTGCAAGTTGGATGATGTATATCAATCCAGTCACATTGACGATTGCGTGGCTTCTTATTAAAAAAGTTTTACCAAAATTTATTTTGGATTGGACAGAAGGTGCGGGCTTCAACATTGCTTACATCGCGTTTTTTATTTGCACAACAATTTCACTTTGGAATATCTAATGAAACCATCAACATCAATTCAAGATTATCTCAAACGAATTTATGAATTAACTGAAAGTGGCTCACCTGCCAGCACGAATGATTTGGCGCGTGAGTTAAATATCAAACCCGCATCCGTAACAGGCATGATTCAAAAACTTGCCAATGAAAAACCTGCCTTGCTTGAATATCAAAAACATCAAGGGGTGACGTTAACATCTGCTGGAAAAAAAGCTGCGTTGGAAGTCATTCGCCATCATCGTTTGTTAGAAACATGGCTTGTGCAAACGCTTGGATATTCTTGGGATGAAGTGCACGAAGAAGCTGAAAGACTCGAGCATGTCATTTCAGAAGATTTTGAAAGACGCATCGCCGCCGCGTTAGGTCATCCGCTGCGTGATCCACATGGAGAGTTGATCCCAACCGCTGACCTTAAGATGCCACTCGATGATTCGACTCCGCTTTCTGCCTTGCGAAAAAATCAAAGTGGAAAAATTTTATCCATCAAAGGTGCGGATGCAGATTTGCTTCGTCACTTAGATGAACTGGGATTAACGCCGAACACAATGATTGAAGTGATTGATTACTCTCCGTTTGACCATAATTTGACAATCAAAGTGCAAAAGAAAAATCATGTGCTTGGGTTGAGTATTACGAGCAAAATATTTATTGAAGAAAGTTAATTAACATGTTTGAACTATCTATCTTATTTCCATCGTTACCATCAGTGAGTTTGACTGAAATTCTAATTGTCTTAACCATTGCAAGCCTGGCTTATTTTGTATTCTTCAATAATTTTGAAAAACATGTGCCAATGCAAAAAAGAATCACAAAGCTTTTTATTGTGGTTGGCGTGCTATCAATTATCGGAATTTTATTTAGCAGATTTGCTTTTTGGGGCGTGATTGGATTAATGACAATCGGACAATTTTATTTACATGGTGTGTATTTTCCAAAACATGGAATTAACGGCTTAACTGCCGAACCGTACAACAAATATTTAGAACTAACAGAAAAAATGAAAGGCAATAAATAAAACTCGGTGGTCGAGTAGCTCTGAGCGAATTTTGCGAAGAGCGTATCGAGACCACCAATAAAGGATAAAACTTATGAACGAAAACATTTTCCGTATCCTAGCTGCAGTGATTTTACTGACAGGCATGGGCATCTCCTCTTATTTCCGTATGAAGGCGGATAAAGAAACTGGCGAGAAAATTTCTCGCAAAGTAGATGGCTCTGTGATGATGAACATCATCAAATTCGGCGGGCTGATTCTTTGGCTGAGTCCATTTGTGTATTTGATTAATCCAAACTGGATGGCATGGTCAAAGATTGGGCTTCCAGAATGGACACGTTGGCTTGGTGTTGGGTTAGGTCTCATTACTGTTTTAGGAATCTACTGGTTATTTAGCAGTATTGGCAGTGGCATCTCACCTACCAGTGCAACTCGTAAAGAACATATATTAAGCACGAAGGGTCCGTACAAATATATCCGTCATCCGCTTTATACATTCGGTTCCTCCTTATTTATTTCCTTTGGCATGATGGCAGATAACTGGTTCATTGCTTTGCTTGGAATCTTCGCTTTTGTGATGATGGCAATTCGCACGCCGAAAGAAGAAGCCAACTTGATTGAAAAATTTGGGGATGAATATCGTGAGTATATGAAACGTACGGGTAGATTTTTGCCGAGGTTGTTCTAATCTATGTTTATAAAAATATCATCTACTTTTAACGCAACTACTGAACGAGTTTGCCAAGAGTTGAGCAAAACAAAATTACTGCATTATGTTGGAAAACCATTGATTCAATTTATTCCAGTTAATGGAGATTTACCAGAAGTTTGGCAAGAAGGCGAATATACAGTTGAGATGAAGCTATTCTCCATAATTCCATTCGGAAAACAGAAAGTTGTCATCAAACAACCTTCTGAAGAAGAGAAAAAGAAACATCATTATGCAATGCTAGATGATGGACGTGGAGAATTAATCTCAACTTGGCGACATCTTATTACAGTGGATGAAGTGAATAATGGCAAAGCACTTTATACAGATACAGTCGAAGTGCAAGCAGGTGTTCTAACATTCTTCGTTTGGGTCTTTGCAAATATTTTCTTCTGGCATCGTCAGAGACGTTGGAAGAAATTAATTCAAAATAATTTTAGTTATCAATAATCTTAAGAACAGGAATATACTATGAAAAATATATTTATATTTACAGTTGTATTAGCATTGTTAATCAGTGCTTGTGCAACTGAATCAAACACAAATGAATCGGGTAAGTTGAATGTGGTCACAACCACTGGCATGATTGGGGATATTGTCAAAAACGTAGGTGGTGACTATGTAGAAGTTATCTCTTTGATGGGACCAGGCGTTGACCCACATTTATACAAAGCCAGTGAAGGTGATGTCACCAGATTGCAATCTGCAAATTTGATTTTTTATAATTGTTTGCATCTTGAAGCACAAATGGGTGAAGTGATTGAAAAAATGAATGAGTTCGGAGTCACAACGGTTGCAGTAACTGATTTGATTGACCGTTCTTTGCTAAATGCTTCGCCAACTTATCCTGACCAATTTGACCCGCATGTTTGGTTCGATGTGTCCTTGTGGATGAAAGCGGCTGAACAAGTGAAAGAAACGCTTGTTGAAATAGACCCAGCTCACACGTCAGAGTATGAAGCGAATGCTGAGGCGTACTTAAATCAACTTGAAGAGTTACATCAATATGTTTTGACTCAAGCTCAAACAATTCCTGTTGAAAAAAGAGTCTTAATCACAGCGCATGATGCTTTCAATTATTTTGGTGAGGCGTATGGTTTTGAAGTGCGCGGCTTGCAAGGTATTAGCACCGAAGCGCAAGCAGGTACTGCTGATGTGCAAGAGTTGGTAAGTTTTATTGTTGAAAGACAAATCCCTGCTATCTTTGTTGAATCATCTGTGCCACAAAGAAACATCGAAGCCGTACAAGCCGCCGTGCAAGATCAAGGTTTTGATGTGGTGATTGGTGGTTCGTTATTTTCAGATGCAATGGGAACAGCAGGCACGCCCGAAGGCACTTACATTGGCATGGTGACTCACAATATTGATACGATTGTCAATGCATTGAACGAGGAATAAGATGACAAACGCTATTGATATTACTGACTTAACCATTGCTTATAAAGATAAACCTGTTTTATGGGATGTTGATATGAGTGTGCCTTCGGGCATACTCATGGCAATTGTTGGACCCAATGGTGCAGGAAAAACTACAATGATTAAATCTATTTTAGGTTTAATTAAACCTGCGGCGGGTCAAATATTGGTATATGGAAAACCATACCCCGAACAAAGACATTTGGTTGGTTATGTACCTCAACGCGGCAGTGTGGATTGGGACTTCCCCACCAGTGTTTTAGATGTGGTGATGATGGGAAGATATAGCACTTTAGGTTGGTTCAAACGACCTGGCACTGCTGAAAAAAATGCCGCCATGGATGCATTAGATAAAGTGGGCATGAGTGATTATGCTGACAGACAAATTAGCCAACTCTCAGGTGGACAACAACAACGCGTCTTTCTTGCGCGAGCCTTGGTTCAAGATGCTCAGCTTTATTTTATGGATGAGCCTTTTCAAGGCGTAGACGCGACAACTGAACGAGCCATTGTGACCTTGCTTCAAGATTTACGTTCCAAAGGAAAAACTGTCGTGTGTGTGCATCATGATTTGCAAACCGTGCCAGAATATTTTGATTGGGTGATGATGCTCAACGTCCGCCGCATTGCTTGTGGACCTGTAGAAGAAGTTTTCAATGAACAAAATTTGAGAAAAGCATACGGCGGTAAAGTTGCATTCTTAAGTGCTGATGAAAGTGGTAAGAACGGAAAACTTTAGCAAGATGGACATCTCTCAACTCTTTTACGATTTATTTTTTGATTACACACTTCGCACTGTGGCGTTAGGCTCTGCGATTTTAGGAATGGTCAGCGGCGCATTGGGTTCATTTGCTGTCTTGCGAAAACAAAGTTTATTAGGTGATGCAATTTCTCACGCCGCATTGCCTGGCATTGTGTTGGCATTCTTAATCACCAGAAGCCGTGAACCGATTGTATTAATCCTCGGCGCATTGATTGCAGGTTGGCTAGCGACTTTGTTAATGCTCAGTATTATCCGCACCACTAGAATCAAAGACGATAGTGCTTTAGGTTTGGTGCTCTCTGTCTTCTTTGGTTTCGGATTAATGCTATTAACCTTCACCCAAAAATTACCGGATGCCACGCAAGCAGGCTTGGATAAATTTTTGTTTGGTCAAGCCGCAACATTATTACAACGTGATGTCATCACCATGGGAATCATCGGAGCGATTGCACTGACTTTGTTATTTATGTTTTGGAAAGAATTTAAATTAATCACTTTTGATTCTGAATTTGCAGGTAGCTTAGGGTTGCCCATCCGTGTGTTGGATGTGTTATTGACCACTTTACTAGTCATTGCCATTGTGCTTGGCTTGCAAACTGTAGGCGTGGTGTTAATGTCTGCCATGATTGTGGCACCCGCCGCCGCCGCTCGCCAGTGGACAAATCATTTGAGCAAAATGGTTTGGCTTGGTGGTTTGTTTGGCGCAATCGCGGGTGTCAGTGGAACACTAATTAGTGGTTCAGCAGAAAAATTGCCAACAGGTCCAGTGATTGTTTTGTGTATGAGTGTGATTGTATTTTTCTCGATGTTGATTGCCCCAAACCGCGGATTGATTTGGAATTGGCTTCGTATCCAACGCAATCGCAAATTATTGCGCATTCAAGCCGTGTTAGCTGACTTACATACATTGGCATTGCAACATCCCAATGAAGAGCGTGGTCACCCCATTGCCACATTGCGTTCGATGAACGCACATCCCGAATTTGTTTCGCTGATATTGAATCAACTCAAAGAGCAAGGTTTGGTTCAAGAGTTATCCAAAAATGCTTGGGCGTTGACTCAAGCTGGGTTGGTAGAAGCAGAACAAACGTTTAAGAAAGAAGCGTAATTATGTCACTCGCACAACTTGAAATTCAAATCATCGCTTCATTGGTTGCTGTTGCTTGTTCATTAGTTGGCGTCTTTTTAATTTTACGACGCATGGCAATGATGAGCGATGCAATTAGCCATACCGTATTACTTGGAATCGTATTAGCATTTTTTGTAACAAAAAGTATCACATCGCCATTGTTATTAATTGGCGCGGCATTGATGGGTGTGCTCACCGTAAGTTTGGTTGAATTACTAAACCGCACGCAATTGGTAAAAGAAGATACATCTATCGGCTTGGTGTTTCCTGCATTGTTTAGCATTGCAGTGATTTTAATTTCGCGCTTCGCAGGCGA
The DNA here is from genome assembly GCA_003524705.1 of Anaerolineae bacterium. The sequence continues at coordinate 16,229 of DQGV01000426.1, forward strand.
TGTGCATATTGATAACGATGCTGTCTTACTTGGTGAACTTGCATTCGCGCCATTCAATCGCGTTAAATTATTTGGTTTAGATTTTGGTCCAGAAGCCTTTTATTCTTCTGGTGGAATTTTGATTTTGAATCTATTGTTTGTGATTCTTTTTTATAAAGAATTAAAACTTGCCACATTTGACCCCGCACTTGCCGCTACATTAGGTTTTGCTCCCACATTAATTCATTACGCCTTAATGACTTTAGTTTCATTAACTGCTGTTGGTTCATTCAACGCAGTCGGTTCCATTTTAGTCGTTGCATTTATGGTGGCACCACCTTCTGCCGCCTATTTATTAACCGATAAACTTTCACGCATGATTTTATATTCCGCATTGATTGGAATTGTTTCCGCGATTAGTGGATATTGGCTCGCCAATATTTTGGATGCATCCATTGCGGGTTCAATGGCGACTATGACTGGCGCTTCATTCTTAATCGTTTATTTGTTTGCCCCCGAACGCGGACTCTTAGCTCAAGCACGTCGCCGCCAAAACCAACGCATAGAATTTGCATTGACCATGCTGACCATGCACATTGCCAATCACACCGCCGCACACGAAGCCGAATTAGAAAATGAAGTGATTCATTTGAACGAACATCTTAAGTGGTCGCCTAAATTTGCAATGGAAATTGTCGGCATTGCAGAACGAACAGGTTTAGTCAATCAACAAAGCGGTTTGCTCAGTTTAACAGAAATAGGCAAGCAACGCGCCGCACAGGAGTTCAATGCTTAAATGAAAACTATTTTTTCAAACAGCAAATACAAAATGTATAAATGGATATTATTTTTTTCATTTATGCTTTTAGTAATTGCAACTGCTTTTTTTCTTTCCTACAAAACAACCGATGTTGGCGCAAGCCCATCGATGATAGTGAGGGAGAATATCAGTTTCAAAAATGATGTACAACCCATTCTTGAA
>DQGV01000162.1 GCA_003524705.1 Anaerolineae bacterium
CTCAATGCGTTCTTGCAATTGTTCAGTGGTCATCTCGGCTTGATTAAACGGTGTGCGTTTGATGCGATGTGGAAGTGCCAACTCTGCCGCTAAGGCAATATCATGGTCATTGATTTTCGTGCGCCCTTCATACGCCGCTTGGGCACGCGCCGCTTTTAAGATGACCAAATCTGCTCGGTGACCGTCAACATTTAATGACGCTGTCAGTGCTGCAATGGATAATAGGTCTCTGCTGGTGTGAGTCACTTGGTCAACGAGTTCACGTCCGCGGGCGATTTTTTCTGAGAGTTCAAGTTCTTTTGGCATCCAATGATTACGAAATGCATCCGCATCTTTTTCATAGGATAAATTTCTTTCCATAATCGTCACACGTTCACGGGCATCACGAATGCCGACAATATCTACAGAAAGAGCGAAGCGGTCTAACAATTGAGGACGAAGGTCGCCCTCTTCAGGATTCATTGTCCCGACGAGAATGAAGCGTGCTGGATGGGCAAAGGAAATGCCCTCGCGCTCGACAGTGTTGACGCCCATGGCGGCTGAGTCTAGGAGAATATCCACAACATGGTCGTCAAGTAAGTTGACTTCATCAATATATAACAAACCACGATTTGCACCCGCTAACACACCGGGCTCATAATGGCGTTCGCCTTTTTGAATGGCTTTTTCAATATCTAAAGTTCCCACCACGCGATCTTCGGTGGCAGAGACGGGTAAGTTTACAAATGGAGTAGTGCGTTCAGCAATCGGCAATTTTTTATCATTGGCATGGCGTTCTTTACATTCAGTACACCAAGTTGCAGGTTTATCAGGGTCACAACCAAAGCGGCAATCTTGCACAACTTTGACACTGGGTAACAATGCGGCAAGTGAACGTGAAGCAGTTGATTTGGCTGTACCACGTTCACCACGAATCAACACACCACCGATTCTTGTATCTACGGCATTGAGTATCAATGCTCGTTTCATTCTTTCTTGACCAACGATTGCTGTAAAGGGAAAAATTGCAGGCATTTATCATCTCCAGCCCGTGATTATACACGAATCACTCAAGCGCGCTACCACTCTGCTTTACTGATTTTCTAATATTTTATATTCTCATAATGTACACAAAGTTTTTGTATAGTTCACTTGTCAACTTCAGGCTTCACCTGTATAATCCTTTCATCTTTGTTAAATCGGAGTATCACGAGTGAATAATGAAAATGAAGCCCTGAGCGGGTCAACTAATGCGCAGGGAGATCAAGCCAACAATCAATCTATGGAGGCGTTGTTAGCAAGCGAATCGTTAAACATTGATCTTCCCCAAGCAGGTGAAATTCGTAAAGGGACAATTGCCAGTATTTCGCAAAATCAAATTCTCATCAGTATTGGTGCGAAATCTGAAGGCGTGGTTGCGGGTCGTGAGTTAGAACAATTAACTCAAGAAGAACGTGACGCGTTACAGGTTGGTCAAGAAATTGATGTATATGTCATCATTCCTGAAGATGATAACGGGAATGTTGTGCTTTCTTTGAAACGTGCCCTTGAGCAAATGACTTGGGAAAACGTTGAAAAAATGATTGCCGATGAAGTTGTGGTGGATACAAAAATCATTGGCTTTAATAAAGGTGGCTTAATTGCCGCTATTGGAAACTTGCGTGGTTTTATTCCATCCTCTCAAGTAAGTGCCTCACGTCGCGCTCAATCTTCAGGTGATAAACCTGAACAACGCTGGCAAAAAATGGTTGGTCAGCCAATTTCAGTTCGTATTATTGAAGTTGACCGTGAACGCCGACGTTTGATTCTTTCTGAAAAAGCCGCTAACACTGAATCTCGTTCTTCCTTGAAAGACCGCGTAATTAGCGAATTAGAAGAAGGCAAAACCTATACAGGGCGCGTCACCAGCCTTGCGGATTTTGGCGCATTCGTCAACATCAACGGTGCTGATGGTTTGGTACATCTCTCTGAAATTTCTTACGAACGTGTTGCTCATCCAAAAGAAGTGTTAGAAGTTGGGCAAGAGGTTCAGGTTAAAGTCATCAACATTGACCAAGAAAAGAAGCGCATTGGTTTATCTATCCGCGCTTTACAAGATGACCCATGGAAAAACCGCATGGAAAAATTCAGCGTGGGTCAATTGGTAGAAGGTGTCATTACACGCCTCACCAAGTTTGGTGCCTTTGCTCGCCTCGAAGGTGATATTGAAGGTTTGATTCACATCTCCGAATTAAGTGAGAATCGTGTCGAACATCCAAAAGAAGTTTTACATGAAGGCGATGTCAAAACACTGCGCATCATTCGCATTGATACTGACCAACATCGTATTGGTTTGAGCCTTCGCAAAGTTGATTCAGCCGCCTTTGCTGATAAAGATTTCAAATTGCTCACACAAGATTTCAATCCGCAAGACGATAAAGAATAAAATTTTATTCGCTCTCGCCGCCGTCATCGGTGGCGATTTTTTATGCTATGACTTTAATTGTTGATGCTCACGCCGACATTGCTTATAACATGCTCAAATACGGGCGTGATTATTTGCGCACGCTTGAAGAAACGCGCATGCTTGAAAAAAATGGTTTTACTGTAAAAGAAAATGGTGATACGTTAATTAGTTGGCATGAATATCAACGTGGCAATGTAGCCGTGATTTTCTCAACATTGTTTGCCGCGCCGATTCGTTTTCGCACATATGAAAACGAAAAACTGGTTTACAAAAATTTTGATGAAGCCCACAAACTTTATAAAACACAATTAGATGTATATCAGCGTATGACTGATTCCATGCCTGATAAATTTCGCATCATCGCTTCACAATCTGACCTCAACCTGCTTCTTGACATTTGGCAACAACCAACGCCTGAACATCCTGTCGGCATGGTCATCCTCATGGAAGGTGGTGAAGCAATTCGCAATCTCTCCGAATTAGAAGAATGGCACAACTTAGGTGTGCGCTTGATTGGACCTGCTTGGGTGGGCACACGTTACTGTGGCGGTTGGAAAGAACCAGGTCCATTGACCGATGATGGTAGAAAATTATTATCCGCAATGGCAGACTTCAATTTCACGTTAGACTTAAGTCACATGGACGAACGCGCCGCCATTGAAGCCTTAGATATTTACGAAGGTCCAATTGTGGGCACACATGCGAATTGCGCATCACTCATGCCGAATGCAAATACGAATCGTCACTTCACAGACAAAATCATCGAAGGCATAATCGAACATCATGGCGTGATAGGAATCGTGCCATTCAATACTTATCTCAAAGTCGGTTGGATGCGAGACAAAGGTTACTCACGCGATGAAGTACCTTTACAAACCGTCGTGAATCACATTGACCATGTTTGCCAAATCGCAGGCGACTCACTTCACGTTGGCATTGGCTCAGACTTTGATGGTGGCTTTGGTTTACAATCTGTCCCACCAGAAATTGACACAGTTGCTGACTTGCAAAAACTTGCCCCATTATTATCTGCGCGCGGATATAATCAAACTGATATTGAAAATATCTTAGGTAATAACTGGCTTAATCATCTAAAGAAAAACTTGCCATAAATGCTAATAGTCAATTGCTAATCGCTAATAAAAATGTCAAATCTCCCTGCTTCTACTCCTGTTCAAACCACTCCACAAATTGATGACGCAATTACTCCGCGTACACGTGTTGGCTTAGGTATTGCATGGGTTGGATTAATCATCTTCGCCATTGGTGCCAAACCTGATTTATTTGGCTTAGACCGTAGCCCTGTCGTTGGCTTTGTACAAATTATTGTTTTTCTTATCGGTCTTGCAATGATTTGCTTAGGTGGCTACATTGCGCTTCATGCTTTATGGTGGAATCTTGAACGCACCATCATTTCAGATATTGGTTCACGCTTAGCGGCTACTGGTTACGTCTTCACAGCATTTGCAGGTCTCGCAGATATAGTTGGTATGGGTTCACACCCTTTTCCACAAGTCCCATATTTTGGTCCATGGCAAGCGACGGGGGTATTAATTGGTCAAGGAATTATTGCGTTAGGGTTTTTGATGATGATTCCGTTTAATAAAAAATAAAATATTTACCAATTCCTACTCGTCTAATCAAAAATTAAATTTTGAGTTAATATATGACCTATGGTCAAAGTAATCATTCTTGGCTCGTCAAACGCAGTGCCTACTTCTGTTGCGGAAAATACCCACATGCTACTTGTTGGTCAAGAGAGGATGTTATTGATAGATTGTGTCAGTAATCCAATTTTACGTTTGGAAAAAGCAGGGATAGATTTTAATAACTTGACCGATATTATTGTTACTCATTTTCATCCTGACCATGCTTCTGGTATTCCGCTTCTCTTAATGGATATGTGGTTGATGGGTAGGCAAGCCCCATTAAGAATTTATGGTTTACATTACACGTTAGACCGTGTTGAAACGATGATGAATTTATATAATTGGTCTGAATGGCCCCATTTTTTTCCAGTTGTTTTTTATCGTTTGCCGATTGATGAAATGACACCGGTCTTAAATTGTGCAGATTTTATCGTTCATTCTTCACCAGTTCATCATATGATTCCAAATATCGGTTTAAGAATCCAATTTCCAGCTAGCCAAAAAGTGATGGCTTATTCTTGTGATACAGAGCCATGTAATGAAGTGATACGTCTTAGTGTTGATGTAGATGTATTAATTCACGAAGCGACAGGTGAGTCGCCTGGGCATTCTTCTGCTAAACAAGCAGGTGAGATTGCTCAAAAGGCTGGCGCAAAAAAAATGTATCTCATCCACTACCCAACTGGCAGGTTTGAAAGAAGCGGATTAATCCAAGAGGCAAAATCTGTTTTTGATGGTGAAGTTGAATTAGCAAAAGATTTTATGGAAATTATTCTTTAAAAAAATTGCTTCGCTTACATTAGTAAGCGAAGCTTTTATATAAAATTTACTGCGGACTTGTTGTATCTGGCAGTGGCAAAATAAATTGATTACCACTCGGCACAAAAATAGTTGTAACACCATCTGAAAGTTTTAACACATATTGATATTGAATTAAAGTAGGTGTGATAGATTGTGCAATCAAACGATTTGCTTCAGCTTCGGCTTGCGCTTCAATCAGGCGAGCATCTGCGGCACCTTGTGCTGCAATCACTGCCGCGTCTGCTTGCCCTTGTGCAATTTGCCGAGCTTGTTCGGCTTCTTGCTTCTTTTGCTCAACCACAAACGCCGCTTGTTGGGCTTGTTGTTCAGCAATTTGTTTTTGTTCTACTGCCGCCGCATATTCATCACTAAAGCGGATGTTACGAAGCACAAAATCACGTAACACCAAATTGTTTGCAATAAAAATTCTTTCGAGCTCTTCTGTAATCAATAGTTCCATTTCAGCGCGTTTGGTGCTGACAATTTCTTCCACACCATATTGTGAAGCCACATCACGAATCACGCCACGCGCTTGTGGACGAACCAAACCATCCTCATAAGTGAAACGCCATGTGCGATACAAATCTACTGCACGAAGTGGGTCAATGGCATAAATGACCGATGCATCAATATATACTTGTTGACCATCTTTCGTACGTACTTGAATTGCATCATCGGCAGAGCCAGCCAATTCATCTGTTGCCGACGACATCGTATAAGTCTGATTCAAAATTGAATATCTTTCTACACGTTCAGCAAATGGAATAATCCAATGTAAACCGGATGTTAATGGCTCAGGGCGAATACCATCTCCGCCAAGTACAGTCACTACTACTGCTAAATCATCTGGCTCAATAAAAACTAAACCAGCACCAACGGTTGTTAATAAAATAGCCACCACCAATAAAATCACTGCGGCGGTTCCTAAGCCTTTCGATGGTTGATTACGACTCGTGCGAATAAACATTGCGGCAATCACACCGATCAAACCAATCCATGCGAAAGATGCAACGCCTTGAAGCAAACTAGAAATATTCATGGTTCCTCCGAATTTGTTATGCAAAGATTATAACGCGCTTGCTATTGCTCACGAAGCATGTTAACATTTTTCCGATGAAAACTGGACAAGGCAAAGTAGCAGAAATTTTATTAGATGGTTCATTGCGGATTGAATGCTCATCAGATTTAATTCCATCTCCCGGACAATATCTGCACGCTCACAAACCCGCCTCTGACGCACCTCTGCCTGTTTCACTTTTCAGCATGGATTCAACCCCAAACGGATTCCGCTCCGCGCCGATTGTAGTTAATTGGCAACCCGGTGACTTAATTAACTTGCGCGGTCCCATCGGCAATGGATTTCACATCCCAAATTCTGCAAAAAAGATTGCATTAATTGCATTGGATGAATCCATTGCCCGTTTATACGGATTAATTTCATTGTCACTCAAACAAAATAGGGAAGTAGTGTTGGTTTGTAATTCAGCGTCACAAGATTTACCCGAAGCCGTTGAAGTGCAACCACTTCAATCAATGAGTGAAATTTTGAAATGGGCAGACTATGCCGCCTTTGATGTTCGACGCGAGAATTTGAGTCAATTGAAAGAAATGTTGAAGGAACAGAATCAACTTCCCCTTAAGAATGAAGCGCAGATTTTAATCCACACCTCTATGCCCTGCGGCGGAATCGCAGAATGTGGCGTGTGTGCGTTAACTTTGAGTCATGAATGGAAAATGATTTGTAAAGAGGGTCCGGTATTTAATCTGAAAGATGTTTTATAAAACGGTCTATCGTCT
>DQGV01000377.1 GCA_003524705.1 Anaerolineae bacterium
CTTTGTATGGCAATAAACTCACTTAGGTAACTAAAAAATTGTTTGGATAATTGCTCTAAACGAAAGGCTTGATCTGTTGCGCGTTTTGATTTTTGTTGTAATAAACCAAAATCAGATGGACGTAAAGCATTATGGCTTTCTGTTAACATTTTTCCTAACAAGCCAGCCGATGAACCACCCAACTCTTTCAACATGCGTTCCAAGTCACTTTGAGTCAATCGAAACGAAAGCGCGTTTGTCACTGCTGATTCCATATGATGCGCTTCATCTACAATTACATAATCATATTCAGGTAGAACTTTACTGCCCGTTGAAACATCAGATAATAAAAGTGCGTGATTGACAATTAACAAATGTGATTTTTGTGCCGCTTGTTTGGCACGATAAAACGGGCACGCGCCTCCCATGCGACCTAAGCATGTTTCTGTTGTGCAGTTATCATCTTCCGCCGAAAGCCGTGACCATATTTCACGTTCAATGGGTCCTGTTAAATTCAAATCATTTCTATCGCCAGAGGTGTTGTTCATTTGCCAAACAATAATTTTTGCTAGTACACGCATTTCATTAGCATTTGATGGTCCACTTTTGCGTAGAAATTCTAGCCTGCGTGGGCAAAGATAATTGACTCGTCCTTTCAATACTGCCGCACGCACATCTAAATTTAACGCGGCTTGTAAATCAGGAATATCTTTTTTGATTAATTGGTCTTGCAAGTTAATCGTATTTGTTGAAACAACCACGCGCGTATTGTTTTGTACTGCAAACAATGCGGCTGGTACGAGATAAGCAAATGATTTCCCAACGCCTGTGCCTGCTTCTACCATTAAATGTCCGCCATGTGATAACGCGTTGGATACCGCTTTCAACATCTCTACCTGTTCAGCGCGATGCTCATACGCTTCAAAATACTGGGAGAATTGTCCGCCATATTCAAGAATGGATGCCACTTCTTCAGGATTTAACGGCGTAGGCTCTTCGGTTTTTTGTATGGGTGGAGAATCATTTTGAGTTGCAGAATCAAGCATCCGCTTGGAGGAAGAGGCGCGTGATGTCTTTTTCTGTTTTATGCCTTGTTTGACAACATCATGTAAAACTTGTTCAAAGACCCAACCTGAATCCCAATCTACAAAATTTCCTAACTCAACAATTTCTTGCAAAATATCAAGCGGAAGTTCGCGGGCAATATCAAGTAAACGAATGTAAGCGGCTTGTGTAACGCGGGCATCATCCAACGCACGATGTGTGGCGGGGAGCGGAATGCCAAGTTGTTTGCCGAGCGCGCCGAGATTGTAGCGTGTGGCAGTGGGCATTAACACCGAAGCAAGTTCGTATGTATCCAGCGTTTGTTGATATTCAAACAAACCGGCTTTGCGTAAAAATTTAATATCAAAACTTACATTGTGACCAAGTATCGGTGCATCACCAACGAATGCTGTTAATTCATGTGCAATATCGCGCAGGCGTGGTGCTTGGCGCACCATTGAATTATCAATACCTGTTAAGCCAGTAATAAAATCTGGGATTTGTTTGCCTGGATTAAGTAATGTATTAAATTCATCTTCAATGCGTTTGCCGTTAAATTTAACTGCCGCAATTTCAATAATTGAATCTTGGTTTTCATTTAAGCCAGTGGTTTCGATATCTAATGAGACGATAATAGTCATATTAGAACAAGTGTACCATAAAGCTTTTATGCCGCTGTAATTTTTTGTGCTTGGTTTTCATCTGTTAGTGCAAGGTCTATCGTTACAATTACAAAAAACCACATAGATAATCTATAAATTATTGTTGACAATAAGGCATGGCGATTAAGTGCCCATGTGTCACCAAGAATGGTTGGAATAATTGTAATTGTGCCGGCAAGGATTAAATATGTGCAAAGCCATGCCCATGCAGGGGAAGATTCAGTTTTGTTTTTTATAGCAGCAGTGATGATGCTAATAAGTAATACGAGACTTATTAAGAATGGCGAAGAGTTTTCCGGATGCAACGCCTCACCAACATCTATTAATCTTTCTCGCCAAAGTCTCATTTCTGGGGTTTTAAAATACGTTTGCTGGATTTCTTTAAATGCTTCAGGGAAGTCTCGCATTAGTTTTTCTATTGCATAACCGGGATGTGCAAAAATAAATCTCACAATCGCAGTGGTGCCATGTTCTTCAAGCCACGGGTGAAATTCGGCAGTTTGCGGGTTTGGCATCCCAATTTTGGTCATGTAATCTATCCTCGTCTGGTGAGGGAAAATATCAGATTGGTAAATGTTAATGGTAGAAATTGCCGACCTACCACTTTCTCGAAAAGTCACTATGCCCAGAATGAAGATACTTATTATAAAAAACATCAGTGCTATTAGTATTTTATGCTTTTTGAATTGAGGTGTAAATAAAGTTAATCCAATAAGGGCAAATAAAATCAAGGCAACATAGTTGTTTGTATCTCGCAAATTTGCCCACAGGAAATATACAACTCCCCACAAAATAAGATAAGGAGTAATTCTTGCTTTTGGATTTTGATAGAGAGAAAAGACAATAAAAATTAAAATTGATAGTTGAAGGGCGAATAACGAAAACGTCATAGACTCAGACATCAAAATGCTATCCCAGTCTGCTACTTGGGGAGTATATGCAAAGGCTGGGATAATAAGAGCCGTTATTATTTTTGCAACAAAATTTCTTAAGTAATGAGCAATTGTCCAAGTAAGAGCAGACCACCCCAGAATGGAGAGAATGAGTTGCAAAATAACAATGCGCTCAAAACCCGGTTGCAGTTCACGCCTTGATGTTTCAAGTGAGCCATTGACTAAAATTTCATAACCGCTTTCAGGCTCTAAAATTTTGTAAATTAAATTTGTTGTCAACAGTCTTCGCCCCGTCATCATTTCAGCAGAAAGTAAAGGCACTCTAGATGCTTCTACAAATGTAGGGGTGTCATTTCCTGCTATAGAAAGTTTTAAGTCACCGTAGGAAAATAGGCGAAAAACAGCCCATACAATAATGAAGAAGAAAATGAAAATATTTTGTTGTTTTGCGGAAAATTGAAAAGATTTAATTTTATTAATCATTTTATTCTTTAGGAAGCAAATTGGTTATTTCTGCAATTTGCGTATTAGATAAGACCCTAGGCTTTGAGTTTTGTCTCATAAAATCTTTGACTTGCTTTAACTTCATGGCAGGGATTGGAGAATCATTCGCTTCTAACTCAACGTTGTCATTGGTGAATACCAGCACGGCTTTCACTTCGGGGATAGTGGATTCTTCACCCATATTTTTTTTGAAGAATTTTTGCACAATTTCAACTTCTGTTTCGGATTCTAAATCTGGACGACCCAAGCCTTCTTGACCAAAAATACGCATGTAGCCTGCAAAGAATCCACCGCCTTTGTTCTTCCAACGTTGTTTAGCACTGTCGTAGAAAATCTTTCCGCCTTGATGATAGGGACGCAAGATCCATACACCAGCAGGACCAACAAGTAAATGCGGAATAGGTGAAGCATAGTGATACATAGTAAATTCACTATGCATGCCTTTTAAACCTGCATCTATTTTTTCATCGGGGCGAGGAGAACGACCCCATCGATTGCCCATATACATACCCACTTGCGTCATAATAAAACCAACTAGTAAACAAACGAGAGATACTGTAAACAATTCTGGACGACTAATCGAGATATACATCCCACCGCCCAAAACAAGTAATGCACCTAAACTTGTCCATTGCGCAATTTTGCTATTTCTTGTAATCAATCTATCATTCTTAATAATTTTCATTGACCTATACACCTATTTCTTCGATTTTATTTTTTCAAACTTTCTTCAATTGCAGATTTCATCGCGTCTAACACGTTCACATCCACAGCATGTTTAGCGACTCGAATCGCATTCTTGATTGCAAAGGCATCTGAACGTCCGTGACCGATAAAGACAAGCCCGTTCACACCAAGCATGGGAGCCGCACCTTGTTCGCCAGGGTCAAGCAATTTTTTGATTTGCCCCAAAGCAGGCTTGACTAACAAACCGCCGATTTTTGTGAGAATATTTCCATTTTTGATGATGGTACGAATCGTATCTGTAATTAATTTTGCAACGGCTTCCGATGATTTCAACATGACATTTCCAGTAAATCCATCGGTCACTGCTACATCTACCTTACCGCCAATCACTTCTTTGCCTTCTACATTGCCGAAATAATTTAATCCTGAATTTTTAATCAACGGCGTAGCGGCTTTCACCAACTCATTGCCTTTGCCTTCTTCTTCTGCATTGGAAACCACGCCAATTTTGGGCTTGTTCACGCCACGAACTTTTTCAGCGTAGATACTTCCTAAAATAGCAAACTGTAAAAGATTTTCAGGCTT
>DQGV01000339.1:0-491 GCA_003524705.1 Anaerolineae bacterium
CTTAATTTCCTAATCAATTTTGAAATACTATAAATAGATAAAACGAAAGCGATAAGCCCAAGAGATTTTCCAACCAAAGCAAAGGCAACCAAAGATAAAATCACGGCGACGAAAGAAAATATAATTATGAAAACAAGTGTGAAGGAATAGGTTTTATCTTTATAAGGTAAATTTTGCTTTCTCTTATTTTGCTTTGAGATTTCATGAATGAGCCAAAATATTCCCACAGGCACAAATAGTAATCCAAACACGCCAAATATTTGAATGATTGTAGAGAGTGCCATTGCAAAACTATCATAACTCCCAGCCATGAATGGATAAATCATATAGAAGGCAAGAACCATCATTAAGATAACAAGTTGGAGAATATGTTTAAAAGGATTCACAAAACCCACTATATCCGTTACGGATATATATGTCAAGGTATTCCTTAAATCAAAAATCCAACCAACAGGTTGGATTTTTGATTTGTGGAGATGGCGGGAATTGAA
>DQGV01000339.1:648-3260 GCA_003524705.1 Anaerolineae bacterium
AAAATCCAGCAATTGCTGGATTTTTAGTTTTGTGGAGATGGCGGGAATTGAACCCGCGTCCGAAAGATTCGACTCTCGAAACTCTACGAGCGTAGCCTGCTGATTTTCGTCATCACAGGCATCTCAGCGGGCTAGTAAACCTGTGACCATCTGCTAAGTCTTTCGTGCATTTAGCAGAATCATGCACGGCACATTATCTTTGTTTCGCCCGGTCCGTCACCGGATAATGAACGGTGCCGGCGGACGTGACATCCTAAGATGTCATACTGTTATGTTCACCACACTAGGCGGCGAGGGGCATAGCAGCGTATGAAGTGCTTTTGTTGGCACTTGAGTTTTTGTACTGATTTTACGAGTTCGGTACACTCTCGGCTCGCATTTCGGAACCAGCCTCTCCCGTCGAAGCCTGTCATCCCCATAACAGGAGGACTATAATTTTGTCCTTATGCAACCAAGATTATAGCATGATGAAGTTAACGAAATGTAAGAACTTGTCCGTTATAATAGAATATGAATAACGAGGTAAACATGGCTGAAAGAATCTTGATTGTTGATGATGATGTAGATACTTTGCGTTTGGTTGGCTTGATGTTGCAAAGACAGGGCTACCAAGTCATTGCCGCATCAAACGGAACGCAAGGGTTAGCAAAGGCGTTTGAAGAACGTCCTGATTTAATTTTGTTAGATGTAATGATGCCTGATATGGATGGTTACGAAGTCACTCGCCGCTTGCGCAAAAACCCCCTCACGGCTTCCACTCCGATTTTAATGTTCACAGCGAAGACACAATTAGATGATAAGGTCAGTGGCTTTGAAGTTGGTGCCGATGATTACCTCACCAAGCCAACACATCCCAATGAATTGCAAGCGCATGTAAAAGCATTATTATCACGTTCCACTACAAAACAAACGGATGAAATTAAATTAGATTCACAAGAAGGTTTAGGTTATGTAATTGGTGTTATTTCAGCACGTGGTGGTCTCGGTGTTTCAACCGTTGCATTAAATATTGCGGCGGCTTTATATACACGTGAACAATCAGAAGTGATTCTAGCAGAACTAACCCCAGGGCTTGGCACTGTAAGAGCAGATTTAGGGCTAAAAAATGAGAAAAAACTTGCTGAGATTTTACAAGGGACTGTGTCGGAAGCGACTCGTGAAAAAATACAATCTGCATTAGAAAGCCACAACTCAGGATTAAAACTCCTAACGGCTTCTGAAAACCCTCGAGATGTAAACTTGACTTCACAAGTGGAAAATTTTTCATCACTTGTTGCTCGACTTGCCACTCTAGGTCGCTTCATTATCTTAGATTTAGGAGCAGGCTTGCCGACTTATACTCAACGCTTGCTTTCGCTTTGTAATGAAAGAGTTGTTGTATTTGAAGGCTTGCCGAATACTATTGACCATACAAAAATATTAATTGATGAAATTGCTAGTTTGAATATAGACCGCAACACAATCATCGCTCTCTTAAATAACCGTCAACGCTCAGAAGGGCAATTATCTGCAAACAAAGCGCAAGAGAAATTGGGACATCCTATTGCCGCAACCATTACCCCTGCACCAGAATTATTTTTACAAGCCACGCGTGTTCATTCACCGGCAGTGATTTCACAACCGAGCAATATGACTTCACAGCAATTTCTCAAAATTGCTGATGCAATAATCAAGCGCGAAAAGGCGCGATGAGTTCTTTTTCATCACAAACGCAAACCAACATTCAGTTCGCCGCGGACTTAATTCGCCAAGCCAAACATGCAATGATTCTGACCGGCGCAGGAATCTCCACTCCCTCTGGAATCCCAGATTTCAGGTCCACCGACTCAGGCTTATGGTCGAAGGATGAACCGTTAGAAGTTGCGTCATTAAGCACCTTCCGCACCCATCCAGAAAGATTTTTCGCATGGTTTCGCCCATTAGCAAGTCAAATTTTTTACGCCAAACCGAACCCTGCACATCAAGCATTAGCAGAATTAGAAAATAAAGGGTATCTCAAATCTATCGTCACCCAAAATATTGATACCCTGCACCAAAAAGCAGGCTCAAAAACTGTAATTGAAATGCACGGAACAATGCAAACTTTAACCTGCACTCAGTGTTATCATCAGGTAAACGCCGAACCATATCTTGCCCCATTTGTTGAAACAGGTGAAATTCCGCATTGCCCAAAATGTAAGCAGACTTTAAAACCAGATGTAATTCTTTTTGGCGAACAATTGCCCCAAGCCGCATGGCACAAAGCGCAGACACAAGCGCGTCAATCTGACCTCATGCTGGTTGCTGGTTCCTCATTAGAAGTTTTACCTGTGGCAGGCTTGCCCATGCAAACATTAGACCGCGGCGGGCATTTAATCATCATCAACAATGCACCTACGTATATTAATGTTCGGGCTGATGTAATTTTTTCAGAAGACGTTTCTACAATTCTTCCTGCAATCACAGAGAGAGTGCTACATGGCTGAGATAAAAACCGAAAGATTAGATGGCTATCGCCGCCTCGTGGATATTGCCCGCGACCTTGCTTCCACCCTTGATTTAGATATTTTGCTCTCACGCATTGTTCATGCCGCGGCAGAAATTTGTGGTGCCGAAGCCGCCTCCATTTTGTT
>DQGV01000111.1:0-1698 GCA_003524705.1 Anaerolineae bacterium
AAATTAGTTCTGGTTTATTGCCAGTTGGAACCGTATTGCTTTCTTCCCGTGCGCCGATTGGATATTTAGCGATTACTCAAATTCCAACCGCAATTAATCAAGGCTTTATAGCTATCAAATGTACTGATGAGGTTCCAAATTACTTTATATTGAATTGGCTCAAAAACAATATGGAAGAAATTATCGGACGAGCAAACGGTACAACCTTCTTGGAAATCAGCAAATCAAATTTCCGACCCATGCCTATATTCATTCCGTCACCTGAAAAGATGAAGGAGTTTGTAAATACCATTGAGCCTCTGTATCAGAAGATTGTTGCCAATCTGAAAGAATCGCGCACGCTGGCAAGTCTGCGGGATAGTCTGTTGCCGAAGTTGATGAGGGGTGAAGTGAGGGTGGAAGGATAACTATGAGTGCACTTCCTCCTTGGGCACAAGGACCTTTTGAATTAATCGTTCATGCAGAAGAGCACCTGAGAAAAGGGGATGATTTTGACCGTCGTATGGCATTAATTAGTTTTGATAATGCGATTGAAGTTGCTATTGCAACCTATCTTTCATTGAATCCAATTCAACGTGGTGGAAAATCTTATCCAAAAGATGATGTCAAGAAATGGTTAGAAAATTATCACTCTAAACTAGACTTTCTGAATGAGGAATTAACAAGTAGAAAACTTTTATGGGAAGTGGAAAGGTCTTATATTGTTTATGTTCACGATCAACGGAACGAACAATATCATAGGGGTTCTAAGGGTACTCCAGAAAAGCAGGTATTAGAAATCGTGCGAAAAGCATCGCTATGGATTATGGCTACTCTTTATAGCATAACAGATATTGAAAAAACACTCAACGATACTATTACTGCAAAATTACCTCCACCACCGGCTCAACCTGATAAGAATTTTGATGATGCAATTGATGAACTTTATGGACCAGTTGTAATAGCTGGTCAAGTTTATGCTGCTAGTGAAATTTTATTCGCTATGGATGACCTTGCATATCGCGATATTGGTTTGGAATTAACAACTAAACAGGCAGAGGAGGAATCAGAATAATGAACTTCAATGAATCTATTGTTGAAGAGACTACTCTTGCTTGGTTTGAAGATTTAGGTTATCAAACTATTTTCGGTCCAAAAATTGCGTTTGATGGGGAGCGTCCCGAACGTGGCGATTATCAGGAAACGCTCCTGCTCGGTCGCTTGCAGGATGCTATCGCCCGTATTAATCCACAGTTGCCCGCACAGGCACAAGAAGAAGCCGTGCGCCAAATCACACGGCTTGGCAAACCTTCGCTCTTGCTTAATAATCACGCCTTTCATTATATGCTGGTCAAT
The DNA here is from genome assembly GCA_003524705.1 of Anaerolineae bacterium. The sequence goes on from DQGV01000111.1 coordinate 1,336, forward strand.
GGCATTGAAGTCGAATACAAAGAAGACGGGCGTATGGTCAATGGGCGAGCGTATGTGCTGGATTTTGAAAATGAAGATAATAATGATTGGTTGGTTGTCAATCAATACACAGTCGAAGCATCACATCAGAATGGCAAGGTCAATCGGCGACCCGATGTGGTGGTCTTCGTCAATGGCTTGCCTTTGGCAGTTATCGAACTCAAGAACGCCGCCGATGAAAAGGCTACCATTTGGTCAGCATTCAATCAATTACAAACGTATAAGAACGACATCCCTGTCTTATTCCATACGAATGAACTGCTTATTATTTCCGATGGCTTGAATGCCCGAATTGGTTCAATCACATCGAATAAAGAATGGTTT
>DQGV01000111.1:1886-7613 GCA_003524705.1 Anaerolineae bacterium
CACATCGAATAAAGAATGGTTTTTGCCTTGGAAGACAGTCGAAGGCGAAACCACTGCACCAGTTTCAGTTACGCAGTTGGAAGTATTGCTGAAAGGTGTGTTTGAGAAACGTCGCTTGCTTGACCTGATACGTTATTTCATTGTCTTTGAACAAGAACGCGGCACACCCACGCTCAAAAAGATTGCGGGCTATCATCAATTCCACGCTGTCAATTATGCGCTAGAAGAAACCATCCGCGCCTCAAAAGCAAAGGGCGCATCCGTTCACGATATAAAAGGTGTTTATAAAGCACAACCGATGAAGGGCGGAGAAACAGGCGACCATCGTATCGGTGTCATTTGGCATACACAAGGTTCGGGTAAAAGCCTCACAATGGCATTTTATACAGGTCGTTTGGTATTGCATCCCGCGATGGAGAACCCCACAATTATTGTTATCACGGACCGCAACGATTTAGATGGTCAATTATTTGGCACCTTCTCACGTTGCTCGGAAGTATTGCGTCAAACCCCAGAGCAAGCCACAAGCCGTGAAGACTTGATAGAAAAACTCAAAGGTCGTAAAGCAGGCGGTGTGTTCTTTACCACCATTCAAAAGTTTGTCTCAACGAGTGAATCAGGTGGTGCTTTATCAGACCGTCATAATATTGTCGTGATTGCAGATGAGGCGCATCGAAGTCAATATGATTTTATTGACGGCTATGCCCGCAACATGCGCGACTCATTGCCCAACGCTTCATTCATCGGGTTTACAGGTACGCCTATCGAACATACCGATGCCAACACCCGCGCTGTGTTTGGTGATTACATCAGCATCTATGATATTCAACAAGCCGTTGAAGATGGTGCCACAGTCAAAATCTATTATGAAGGTCGTCTTGCTAAACTAGAACTGGATGAAAAAGAAAAGCCAAAGATTGACCCCACTTTTGATGAAGTCACTGAAGGTGAAGAGTTAGAGAAGAAAGAAAAACTCAAGACCAAATGGGCGGCACTTGAAGCAGTGGTTGGTACTGAAAAGCGGATTGGTTTGGTGGCACAAGATATTGTTGACCACTTTGAGAAACGCCTTGACGTGATGGATGGCAAAGGCATGATTGTGACCATGTCACGCCGTATTTGTGTAGATTTATATAATGCGATTGTTGCACTCCGCCCTGAATGGCATTCTGATGATGATAAGCAAGGTGTAATCAAAATCGTGATGACCGGCAACGCCTCCGACCCACAAGAATGGCAAGCACACGTCCGCACGAAGGCACGTCGTGAAGAACTTGCCAAACGCTTCAAAGATGCAGATGATTCATTCAAGCTTGTTATTGTCCGTGATATGTGGTTGACAGGCTTTGATGTTCCACCATTGCATACGATGTATATTGATAAGCCGATGCAAGGGCATGGGCTCATGCAAGCCATTGCGCGCGTCAACCGTGTCTATAAAGATAAGCCCGGTGGTTTAATTGTAGATTATCTCGGTCTGGCATATCACTTACAAAAAGCACTTGCCACATACACCGAAGCAGGTCATCCTTCTGAAATCCCTGACCAAGACCAAGCGGTCAACGAGTTACTCAAACGTTATGAGATTTGCAAAGGCTTGTTCTATGGTTTTGATTGGTCTAAGTTTTTTAATGGCACAGCGCAAGAAAAACTGAATGTACTCCCGCAAGCCCAAGAACATATCTTAAAGCAAGAAGATGGCAAGAAACGTTTATTACAAGCCGTAAGAGAGTTGTCGCTTTCTTTCGCACTGGCTGTACCCGATGAACGCGCGCTTGCTATCCGTGATGATATTGCTTTCTTTCAAGCTGTGCGTGCCGCATTAATCAAATCTACGGTAGAAGGTGAAAAATCCGCTGAGGATATTGACCAAGCCATTCGGCAAATCTTATCGCGTGCAGTTGCGGCGAGTGACCAAGTCATTGATATTTTTGCGGCGGCTGGCTTGAAGAAGCCTGAAATCTCTATCTTATCTGAGGAGTTTCTTGCGGAAGTTAGCAGAATGCCTCAAAAGAATCTCGCGATTGAGTTGCTGCGTAAATTGCTCAATGATGAACTCAAGATGCGCATGAAAAAGAATCTCGTTCAATCTCGTTCGTTTACTGAATTACTTGAACGCACAATTCGTTCATATCAAAATCGTACACTTGCCGCCGCTGAAGTTATCACCGAACTTATCAAATTAAGTGAAGATATGCGCGAAGCACAAAAGCGCGGTGAGAAACTTAACCTAACAGAAGATGAAATTGCTTTTTATGATGCGCTTGAAGTGAACGACAGTGCAGTTAAAGTATTAGGTGATGATGCGCTCAAGAGTATTGCGCGTGAACTCGTTGAAACTGTCCGCAACAATACGAGTATTGATTGGACAGTCAGAGAAGCTGTGCGTGCTAAGTTGCGTGTGATGGTAAAAAGAATATTACGAAAATATGGTTACCCGCCAGATAAGCAAGAAGAAGCAACAAACACAGTCATTGAACAAGCAGAAGTCATTGCGAAAGATTGGGCTGGGTAGGGTTAGTTATCTGACCTATCCCTCCGCCCTTCCCTAGAGGGAAGGGGGCTTGTTGCGCAAGGGGTAAGCTTCTCCCCTTTAGGGGAGACGAGAGAGGGGTTTGGGTTTGACCTCACCCCCGTCCCCTCTCCGTTTATAGGAGAGGGGTGCCTGCTGGCGAGGTTTGACTCCCTCCCCATTTGTTGGGGAGGGCTGGGGAGGGGTTTGGTTTGCCCCCTCCGCCTTCGGCACCTCCCCCAAATACGACATGAAGAGTTTTTATGATTAGTCTAATTACAGCAGTCGTATTTGGAGGAGGAAGGGCTTTGCTCCTCCCCGTTTATCGGGGAGGCTGGGAGGGGTTTGGATGAGAAACTGTCCACGAATAATCGAATGAAGGACGGCGCATTGGTGCATTCGTGGTCTATTCGTGGATGGTCATTGAGCAGTAAGTGACAGTCACCTTTACCCACAGGGCGCGAGGTGACTGTCACTTGTAATAAAATACAGAAAAGGTATCTACTATGGTAAAAGTAAAAGTCATCACGAAGGGTCGTTCTGGCACGATACAGTACATCGAGGGTGGGTTGTTCAATAAGAAGACGTGTGAATTCTATTGGGAGTTTGGCGGTGCAGGCACGTTCGCCATCATTTGGTTCCCGAAGACGGATGCGGAATGGGATAAGCAATATCCATGGGCGCTGGGGCGACGCATGGATGTGGTGCGTGACATGGCGGAGCAAGTCCGCAAACAGCAAGCGCCTTCGTCCGCGCTGCAGTGGGGGGATGGGGTTGTGTCGTTGGTGGGGTGAGTGTGTGAGACCTCTCCCCCTGCCCCTCTCCAAAAAATGGAGAGGGGTGTTTTGTTCCCTCCCCTTTAGGGGAGAGCGAGGGAGGGGTTTTAGTAAAGATTCTTCGGTCACTGCGTTCCCTCAGAATGACATGACCTTTTATCAAAGAGCCAGTCACCCTTGAGGTGACTGGCTCTTTGTAATTAATCGTTAGGGTCTATAGTGGGTTCGGGTGTTGGTCCTTCTTCTACTTCATCTTCATTTTGTCCTTGGTTGGGGGCGGTGGTGGTGCAAGCGGCACCGTCAATTGTGAACTTGTTGATTTCAGTCCCATTCATTGTGACGATAATCTCAGCGGGGAACTTAACTCCAAATGGAAGGGCACAAGAGTATAAATCAGGGTTGCCAGTGGGGATGGAGCAGTTGGCGGGTGCGCCGTTCATGGTCAGCACCACTTTTTTGCCTGTCACATCTAGCTTAGGTTCGGTCTGTCTAAAATTGATGAAGCCTTTGTTTAGGTCACAGGCTGTGTATTTTCCGCTCAAGAAGGGCACAATCGCAGTGGGTTGAGCGGCGCCAGATTTTTCCTTGGTTGCAGTCGGCACAGGTGTGGCTGTGTCGGTCGGCACTACGCTTAATGCCGATTCCTCAGCGTTGGAGGCTGGGCAATCTCGTGCCTGTAATTGTTGATAAGTCATTCCTGCAAAGTATATATTTGGATGTTCACGCATATCTAGTGCATAGTACCCCTCTATATCAGGGCATATAATCTGGCAGGTGTATCCACGCGTAATGCCCTCATCATCCGGTGTTTGATAAAACATCTGACAATCCATTAACGTGGCATCTAGTCCCAGTTCAGCGACATCAACACTCACACTACTACAAGCGTAGGTGCGGCAAGCCATTAAGAAGAGCAGGATTAACGAGTACATCAGTATTCTTTTGCGTTTTGAGATCATATGTCCTCTGTGGTGGATAGAATGGTGTTTATCAATTCGTGGCAATTATAGTAGTGAAAGGGTTGGGTAGATTGATGGGGAGGACTTTCGGGTTGTCTACATTGCTCAGAATGACACAACGAAGGATGAAATGCTAGTTAAATGATATAATCGCTTGATAACACAAATTGATGGCACAATTGCCAGCCCATTTGCGGGCTGGCAATTTTTATATGAGTAGGTCAATGCGCGGAGGCATTACATGGAACTTAAGAAAGGCGATTGGGTCATGCATTGTGCGCATGGGTTAGGTCAAGTAATTGGGATGGATGAGCAAGCCAATAACGGTAAGACGGTCATATACTATATGGTGCAACTGACAGATCTGACGATTTGGGTGCCCGCTGATGAAAACTTGAGCACTCGTTTGCGATTCCCGTCTAGCAAGCGAGAATTTCAAAAGGTGCTGAGCATATTATCCACGAAGGCAGAGGCGTTGCCGACCGATCGGCGTCAGCGCACGTTACAACTTCAAGAAACATTACGCGATGGGCGGACTGAATCGTTGTGTCGCGTCATTCGAGATTTGCAAGCTGTGCGCGGCACCAAGACGTGGAGCGAGTATGACAGTGCTTTGCTCAAGCGTGCAGAAAAGACGCTGGTCGGCGAGTGGAGTTATGTACAGTCTATTACGGCGCGTGAAGCCGAAGCCCAATTAAGTCAATCACTATCATCAAAATAAGCTCAAGGAGCAAGTCATGTTTTATTCAGAAGAGAAAAAGATTATCTTGCGCGTTATCGAAAACTACGTGCGCACCGGTGAAATTGCCGACGCGCACGTGAAGGTAGCCAGCGTGCCGTATGGCAAAACCAGTTTCACCGAACAAACAGGGGAGGATAGCCGCATCATTATGTTAGATGAATATAAGGTGGATGATAAAGTTATTTGGGCGGCATATAGCTCACGCAGTGGCACGGTGTATTTGAGTTTGATGAGTTCATAATACTAGAGCGGACAGACGATAGGAAATCTGTCCGCTCTTTTTTTATTCGACCATTCAGACCAATTAGACCAGTCAGACTATTTAGACCTGTAAGACCACTCAGACCTTTTAGACCATTCAGACCACAGTATAATCTGATGAATCACCATGCCAAACGAAACCGACCTTGAGCCGAAACTCAAAGAAGCAGTGCAACTCACCGAAGCACAATGGGCTGTCTTAGCAGAGCGGGTAGGCGGCGTGTGGTTAATTCGGTCTTCGCATAAACTTAACAAATCTGCACAAAACGAACTCATGGGCATCCTCGCCATGCCCTCCATCCATGCATGGTTAAGTGGTGCAGTCACAGGTGGGCACACGCGTTCTACGGCAATCCCCAAAAGCAAAAAAATAAATGATGGTCGCTTTTACGCTTTCCCCGTCAGTGATACTTCTAAAGTGTTATTGATTGGGGCAGAGGAACAGACCACCACCGCGCAACGGATTTGGAAGTTGAC
>DQGV01000111.1:7892-20706 GCA_003524705.1 Anaerolineae bacterium
CGCCTCTCTTACCTGACCTGCAAACTGGTCTAGCATTCAACCTTCCCTTAGCCCTCGAAAAAGTGCTAAATGCCTTCACATCCGCAGTCCCTTCACAAGGCGCATGGCTCGCCATTCGGCGCGGCGACTGGGTGGATATCCAAGCTGAATCAAATGCACCCAGCGTCAAAAACGAATCCATGCCGATAGATGACAACCCACTTCTACGGCGTGTCAACCGTTCGTTATCCGATGTGGTTTTATCTCCCGACCAACCGAATTGGGATTTATTGCCGCATGCACCCATAAAGCCCAATACCCAAGCATGGATTAGCTTGCCCTTAACCATAGGTCAACGCCTAATTGGGGTTGTATCCCTGTGGCGGCAAAAAGAATTTACATTAAGTGAGCGTGGTCAACTGCGCGAGTTGGCGGCACAAGTTTCACCATCGGTCGAAACCGTTGTCACCTTTTCAGAAATGACCGCGCATTTACGTCGTTTGGGTTTATTGAACGATTTTGTATTAACCGTTTCATCCGCACAAAACTTAGACCAAATTGCACGGCGTATGTTTGCGTTATTAGCGCGGGCTTTTAACACCGAATTGATTGCATTATTTTTACGTTCTAGTGATGGGCGTGTATTACGTGATTATCGTACTTATGAAGGCAAGTTAAACGTCATCAGTTTGCCGGTTGCTGGTCACCCCATGCAAGAGGTGCTTAAGGATGGCAGAGTCCGCCGCATTGCCGACACCACCCGTGATGGCTTTATTGGTATTCATCCAGAGTCAAAGTCTGAGTTAATTGCTCCGCTTCGGTATCGAGGTCAAGCCACAGGTGTGCTGGTGATTGAAAGCCAGAGCGTTGAGGCGTTTAGTCAATATGACGAACGTTTGATGGTAGTGTTGGCGAGTCATCTGGCGGGGTTAATCGAATACACTCGTTTGCGTGAAGAAGCCGAAGGCAGAGCGCGTAGTTTGAGCTTAATCCATGAAGTGGTGGGGCAGGTGATTGGCTTGAACGATAAGAACGAAGTGGCTACGATTTCTGCCGAGTTAGTAGCGCAATACTTCAAATACGAAATGGCTGTGGTACTCCTCGCTGATGATGAAAGAAAGTTTTCTATTCAAGGTATTGGTGGCACACACGCCACACGCATTCAAACTGCTTTGCAAAATGAAGAATTTATCAAGCCAGATGGCGTCACTGGTTATGTGGCGCAAATTGGCGAGAGTATTTTAATCAACGATACAACTCAACATAGTTTATATAAGCCCATCAAAGGTTGGGAAGCACATTCTGAATTGTGCGTCGCCATCAAAGATGGTGATGAAGTGCTGGGCATTATTGATGTGGAAAGTCGTGAGCAAAATGCGTTCTCACATAATGACTTAATCGCTATGGAAGCACTGGCAGGTATTTTATCGTCTGTGATTATGAGCGCTAAGCAATATCAAAAGTTACAAGAGACCAATCGTCAATTACGATTAACAGAGACGGAACTCAAAGCCCGCATGGAAGCCCAACGCGCGGCAGAAGCCAAGTTGTTGCAAGCCGAAAAGATGGCAACTGCAGGTCGGTTAAGTGCATCCATTGCGCATGAATTGAATAATCCATTACAAGCTGTGCAGAATTGTTTGCATTTGGCAGGGCGAGAAGATTTACCGCAAGAAAAGCGCGATGAGTATTTCAACTTAGCACGCACCGAACTTGAACGGTTGATGGTCACCTCACGGCGTATGTTGGATTTTTATCGTCCAAATTCATCCTCACTTGAAACGGTTAATCTGATTGACCTACTGCAATATACACTGACGTTGTTATCCAAACAGTTAACTGAAAGCAACGTCAATGTTGCAGTAGATATTCCGAATGATGTTCCACCTGTGAATGCAGTCGGGAGTCAGATTCAGCAAGTGTTTATTAATCTCATTCTCAATGCGGCAGATGCTATGCCAAATGGTGGAGAAATTAAAATCTCTATGGCAGCTGTGAATGATGGGGTTGAAATCATGTTTGAGGATACTGGACCAGGTATCCCCGTAGAAGGACGCGCTAGCATCTTCGAACCCTTCTTTAGTACTAAAGATGGTGGCACAGGCTTGGGCTTAACCATAAGTTACAATATAATTACGACACATGGAGGTGCGCTTGAGTTAATGCCTCAAAATCATTCAGGCGCATGTTTCCGAATTTACTTACCTGCCGGAGGAACACAACAATGAAGTCGAACATTCTCGTCGTAGATGATGAACCGGTTGCAAGACAATCTCTCAGCGATATTCTCAAGTTAGAGGGCTATGTGGTCTCAGCCGTTTCAAACGGGCAAGCCGCAGTGGAGCACGTCCGCACCCATGCAGTTGATATTATGATTGTAGATTTGAAAATGCCCGGCATGGATGGTTTAGAAGTGATTCAAGTGGTTAATCAAACTTCACCTGAAACAGAAATTATTTTGCTAACTGCCCATGCTTCTATTGAATCTGCTACCCAAGCCTTGCGTTTGCGCATCCATGATTATTTACTCAAACCCGCCTCACCGCCGCAAATTTTAGCGAGCGTGAAAAAAGGTTTATCACGCCGCACCAGCAAATCGCGTGTTTCCGCAGTTGCCAGTGCATCGGATAATGCTCAAGATATTTATACTCTCAAAGATGGCACCTCAGTAGATTTATCTCGTCGTCAAATCAAATTTAAAACAAAAGTAGAACATCTTACACCTGCTGAGGGTCGCTTGTTGCGCATCCTCATGGAAAACGAAGGTAAAGTATTTTCACACCGTGAATTGGTATTACTCGTGCAAGGCTATGATACTTCTCAACAAGAAGCCCCCGAAATTTTACGTCCGCTGGTCAGTCGCTTACGCCACAAACTGGAAGCTTTTCCGTCATTATCAGAAAAAGTGGTCAGCGTGAGAGGAACTGGATATTTATACGAAGGCGGCGGATAATTCCGCTTCATGCTTCGTTAGTATTTTGTTATAGTAACAGGTGATGTTCATTAAATGAGCATCACCTGTTTTGTTTTTTATAAATCTTAAGCAAACGGTAAATATTTTTCATGCAAACTTGCCATGTGATGTTCAACATGACCAACCAAAATATAAATTAAAGCGCGCACACTGATTGGTGAATTGCTTGCAGTGCCAAGGCGTTGAGTCATCTCTTCACTCATGCCTTTGACTGCCAAAATATTAGCGCGACGTAAAAATTCAAATTCTGCTAATAAATCTTCAAGCGGAAGTTCATCAGCACCAGATTCTTTGACGTAATCATTTTGTGCAAAGCCTGGCAATGCTGTTTTGTCATTACGAGAAATTCTTAATATGCGATACGAAAACACACGTTCACCATCTGTCAAATGGCTGATGATTTCTTTAATAGACCATTCTTCAGGTCCGTTGCGGAAGCGGGCTTGTTTATCTGATAATTTTCCAAGCGCAGATTTCATTTCATCCAATTGTTGAGACATAGCGGCGAATACATCTCCGCGCTTTGTGGCAAATTCTATATAGCCTGCATAAAATGGATTGAATTCTTCTGGAGTGGGTGGGTTAATTTTTGTCATCTTAATTCCTTTGCAATTCAAAATTATTTAACTTCCATTGATTAATCCCGCCTTCGGCTTGCAAAATATTTTTATAGCCTTGTCTTTTCAAAACAGAAATCGCAACCATCGAACGGTTGCCACTGGCGCATTGAATCACCAAAGGTTTATCTTGCGGGAAATGAAAATCTTCCCAAGCCAAACGTCCACCTTCAACGTGTGTTGCATTTGGAATGTGTCCATCATTCCATTCAGAAAGTCTACGCACATCAATCACATTGACTTCGTTTAATTTTTCACGCAATTCTTTGGCATTGATATTTTGCACACTTTCAACAGGATATTCTTTCGCCCATGCCTCGATGCCACCATCAAGATAACCAACTAAATTATCATAACCAATTCTGATGAGTTGACGCGTCGCATCTACCCTTTGGTCTGTTGACTCAGCAACTAAAATTATCTTCGCCTCAAACGGAATCACCCAACCTGCCCAAACAACTAGTGGAGCATTTGCAAAAATTCCATACGAATTGGGAATATGTCCTTGACCAAATTGTTTGAAATGACGCACATCTAAAACTACTACATCATTATCCATTTGCGCTTTGACTTCACTAGCCGATAATGGTTTCAAAACAGGCACACCACCTAAAATCTTTGCGCCTTTTTGATTTAGTCCGCGCATGTATTTGTAGTAAGTAGGATATGCAGGCAAACCTGTCAATGACCTTTTTATAAATTCTTCTTGGCTTTGCGGTTGTGCTAAATGATTATGTTTTCTTTCATTGCCAATCGTTGTGGTTCGTTCGGATGAGGCAGGCGCGATACAAAATGAACCTGCTCCATGTGTGGGGAATACGTTAACTTCATCAGGTAGTTTCAATAATTTATTATGAATTGTTTCATACAAATCATGAGCCAATGAATGGGTATGTTCGTGACCTAATAAATCAGTCCGTGCGGCACCACCGACGATTAATGCCCCGCCGCTAAATAATGCTGATGGATTTTTGTTTTCATCTGTAATCAAAAATGAAATATGTTCTGGAGAATGTCCGGGCGTGGTCATCACGCGGATTTGGAATGCGCCTAAATCAATTATTGAATCCTCTGTTAAGGGTTGATGGTCAAAGAAAATTTCGGCAGTGGCACTTGCGCCAATGACAGCATTTGTTTGACTAGCAATTTCGCGATTGCCGGAGATAAAATCCGCGTGTAGGTGGGTGTCGAGAACATGCGTCAGCTTAAGACCAAGTTGACTAGCAGTATGCAGGTAGCGGTCTACGTCACGAAGCGGGTCTATCAAAATCGCTTTTTTGCTTTCATGTGAACCAATCAGATACGCAGAATTCCCCAAACCTGTATCTACAAATGGATGAACAAAATATTTTGGATTCATTGTTTCTGTGCAAATGCACGAAATGGAAATGCCGCCAGTAGGTACACTGCCGTGCCAACCCAACCGCCGAGTGTGAATGAATCTGGAAAATAAAATCCGATGCCTGTGCCAAATGCTACCAAAGCGACTGCTACAATTAAAAATTGCCACATGCCATATAAGAAAATAAATGGCAGATAATGCGCACCAACCACAACCAAAAATGATGGGAAGAACCAGTTGATGTTATTACTTGCGGCGGCGGCGATTAATGGATAGGTGGCAGGAATGGTAAATGCAATTTGCATGGCTAACATGCTAAATGGATTTTCTTTTCTGAGTGTGATGGGCTTGCCCATGATTTTTAATAACAGTTGTGTTAATGGAAAAATAAAAGTGCCACCTAATATCAACGCCATAATGGATAAATTTTTTGAATTCCATGTGCCTAACGCGGCAGAAATTGCCCAAATGACCCCTGTAACGATAAACCCTACAAATGCCCCCATGTAAACCGTGCGAACTTCTTTTTGTGCCTCACTGATTTGCATAGTTTTCTCCTATTGATAAATGAATATTGTTAAGTATAGCATTTATTTTAAGCCGTTTTATTCACTGTATAATAGGCATGGATTAGGAGTATTTTTATGAACGTGACAATTTCCGCTTCAACCACTGACCTTCAACCTGCTCACTCAACCCGAGTCCCGATTCTTCCCTTAGACTTGGCTTCCGTTGAAGATGTCAAAGTGAATCGCTCCGCTGTAGAACGCCGAGCCGCCACGATGAACACACGCCGCACTGTGAAAAAAGATTGGCAAGCGGCTTGGTTGTTACAAGCCGTCCGCACGATTGATTTGACAACTTTATCCGGTGACGATACGCCCGGTACTGTCAAACGACTTTGTGCAAAAGCGCGTCAACCCATACGGTCTGACCTGCTCGAAAAACTTGGAGTGAATCATTCGCTGACGACTGGTGCAGTGTGTGTGTATCATGGCATGGTGGAGACTGCTGTTGAAGCATTACAAGGTTCAAATATTCCAGTTGCGGCTGTATCAACAGGTTTTCCTGCGGGACTTAATCCATTCAAACAAAAGATTCAAGAAATTGAAGCATCGGTCAAAGCCGGTGCCAGTGAAATTGACATTGTGATTTCACGTCAGCATGTCTTGACTCAAAATTGGCAGGCTTTGTATGATGAAGTCAAAGCCTTTCGTGAAGCCTGCGGACCTGCTCATATGAAATCTATTTTGGCAACGGGCGAGTTAGGAACTTTGAAAAATGTGATGCGTGCCAGTTATGTGTGTATGCAAGCAGGTTCAGATTTTATCAAAACTTCCACAGGTAAAGAACCTGTCAATGCCACATTGCAAGTCAGTTTGGTGATGACGCGTGCCATCCGTGCTTATTATGAAGCGACTGGCTATAAAATTGGCTTCAAACCTGCAGGCGGAATCCGTTCGGCGAAACAATCCATTGATTGGTTAATTTTGATGAAAGAAGAACTCGGCGAAGAATGGATGCAACCGCATTTATTTAGACTTGGCGCATCCGCTTTACTGAATGATATTGAACGTCAACTCGAACATTTTGTGTATGGACGCTATGCTTCAATGCAATATCAGGCTCTTGGATAAATTATAAGAAATGATGATGAATAATATTCCGTCACAACCTATTTCAGTTGCGCCTGACGCGGGTACGTTATTGAAACGTATGGGCGTGACACATAAATTAACCAGCCAACAGACTGGGGGAAGCTATTATCTTTGTGAAGCCGTATTTGCGCCTGAAAGTGGAAGTCAACTCCATATTCATCATTATGAAGACGAAGTGATTTATGTACTGGATGGCGCAATAGACATTCGTCTCGATAATAAAAAATTACATGCTCCTGTGGGTGGAGTTATCCACTTGCCGAAAAATATTCCTCATGCGCTTTACAACCCCTTAAAAACTCCGTTGAAGATTATGGTTTATGCAATCCCCGGTGGATTGGAAAATTTCTTTAATGAAGTTGAATCTGCTTTAGAGAACGGCTCATTGACTGATGAAACGTATACTGAAATATCAACGCGATATGGAATTGAGTGGCTGAAATAAGAAATGCAGATGAAGTCCGAACTTCCTACACTTCCTTTTTCTTCCCAATCTAAATGGGCAGACTGGCTTGCTAAGAATCATGAAAAATCTACTGGATTGTGGTTGAAGATAGCAAAAAAAGATTCAGGTATTGCAACTGTGACGCATGCCGAAGCACTAGACATTGCTTTATGCTACGGCTGGATTGATGGTCAGAGAAACGGTTTTGATGACAAATATTTTCTACAGAAATTTACGCCTCGCCGACCAAAGAGTATTTGGTCAAAGATAAATGTTGAGAAAGTGGAAAGATTAATCAAAAGCGGACAAATGCAACCTGCTGGACTGAAAGCCATCGAAGCCGCCAAAGCGGATGGACGTTGGGCAAATGCGTACGATGGACAGAAGAATATGTCTGTGCCAGAAGATTTTCAAAAAGCATTGCATAAAAATAAAAAAGCTAAAATGAAATTTGAATCACTGAAAAGTTCGGAGAGATATTCGTTTTTATTTCAAATTCATAATGCGAAGAAAGCAGAGACGAGAGAAAGACGAATCAAGCAGTTTGTTGAGATGTTGGAGAAGAGTGAGAAGGTTTAAGAAATCAAATAAAGATGAAGGATAACCCTGTGGTTGATAAGAATAGCAAGAGTAATGTACCTATTAAATTAACTGTTCATTGGCAATTTCAAGCACTTTATATAATTGGAATTGTTGGCAGTATTTATGTAACTATTATTTCTTGGCTTTCATCAGATGGTATAGCACTCCCTTTGTGTTTTGGGATTTTCGGCTTAACTTTTTTCTATGTATATCTTTTGTCTCGAAGTAATATCCAGGTTGATGAGCAATCATTAGTTATAACTTCAACTCATGGAATATATAAGATTGACTGGCACGAAATAAAAATTATCGAAACCAACAATGTTGCGTTTGCTTTTTTAGGGGAAGACAAATGTTTATCAATGAATTTGACCATGGTAGGAAATAGAAAACAAGAATTTTATGAATTTCTTAATAAGAAAATTGCTGAGAAAAATATCCAAATCAAGCCACTAAGTTCAATGAAACTTTTTCAGAAAAATACGAAAATACGCGGATTTGGATTACGCTTCTAATTTGTTTTGAAATGAAGGTGAAAAATGACAGTAACAGAAATTCTCGACACCCTCGAATACGGACTCGCTCCTGAAGCAGGTAAACCAGCCGAAGAATGGCTGAAAGCACATAACAACAAATTCGGATTATTTATCAACAACGAATGGCGTGAGCCATCTCCGAAAGAATATTTTGATTCTATAAATCCAGCTAACAAAAACAAACTTGCAGACATTGCTCAAGCCAGCGACGAAGATGTGCAAGACGCTGTCAAGGCGGCGCGAAAGGCTTACGGAAAATGGAGTCAGTTATCAGGTCACGCCCGAGCGCGATATTTGTATGCCATCGCGCGTCAAATCCAAAAACATTCGCGTCTCTTCGCCGTGCTCGAAACCATGGATAACGGCAAGCCCATCCGCGAAACGCGCGATATTGATATCCCGTTGGTTGCACGACATTTTTATCATCACGCGGGTTGGGCGCAGCTCATGTCCACTGAAATGAAGGGATATGAATCGCTTGGCGTTGTCGGTCAAATCATCCCGTGGAATTTTCCGTTGCTCATGCTTTCGTGGAAGATCGCGCCCGCGTTGGCAATGGGTAACACCGTTGTGTTGAAGCCCGCTGAGTTCACATCATTAACTGCGTTGTTGTTTGCAGAAATTTGCGAAAAGATTCTTCCGCCTGGCGTTGTAAATATTATTACGGGCGATGGAAAAACTGGCGCGGCGCTGGTCAATGCAGATGTGGATAAGATTGCGTTTACTGGTTCAACCGATGTAGGACGCATCATTCGCAAGGCGACAGCTGGTACAGCAAAGAAACTTTCTCTTGAGTTAGGCGGAAAATCGCCATTCATCGTCTTCGACGATGCGGATTTAGATTCTGCCGTGGAAGGCGTGGTGGATGCGATTTGGTTTAATCAAGGTCAGGTATGTTGTGCGGGTTCACGTTTGTTGGTGCAAGAAGGCGTTGCTGAAAAAATGTATAAGAAATTAAAAGCACGCATGGAAAAACTTCGTGTTGGTGATCCATTAGATAAAGCCGTTGATATTGGTGCAATTGTTGCACCTGTGCAATTACAAAGAATTGAAGAACTTGTAAAGCAAGGTCAAGATGAAGGTGCAGATATGTGGCAACCAAGTTGGTCTTGCCCAACCGATGGATATTTTTATCCACCAACTTTATTTACAAATGTTGCACCTGCATCCACGATTGCACAAGTTGAAATTTTTGGTCCTGTGTTAGCAGCGATGACGTTTAGAACTCCTGAAGAAGCGGTCAAGTTAGCGAATAATACACGCTTTGGTTTAGCAGCATGCATTTGGAGCGAAGATATTAACTTGGCTTTGGATATTGCTACGCAAATCAAAGCCGGCACGATTTGGATCAACTCTACAAACTTATTCGATGCCGCTTCTGGATTCGGAGGCTATCGTGAATCAGGATTTGGCAGAGAGGGTGGGAAGGAAGGATTGTTTGAGTACGTGAAAAAGAAGAAAGAGGAAAGAACTACATCTAAAGACTCGAAAGTCAAAAAGAAGACTCCAAAATCAAATGGACATCTTTCTTCTTTCGTCTTTCCTTCAATAGATAGAACTGCTAAACTTTTTATTAATGGAAAGCAAGCCAGACCAGATAGTGGATATAGTTTGCCAGTTTACGATTCAAACAATAATCAAATCGCCGAAGTTGGAGCAGGCAATCGTAAAGATATTCGTAACGCTGTCGAAGCCGCGCGTGGTGTTGCAGAAAAATGGTTTAAGACAACTGGTCACAGCAAGGCACAGATTTTATATTACCTCGGCGAAAACCTCGCCGCTCGTGCCGATGAATTTGCAAAAAGAATTTCCCAACAAACAGGCGTTGACTCCGAATCTGCAAATCAAGAAGTAGAGCAATCTATCGAAGCTTTATTCACCGCCGCCGCTTGGGCAGATAAATACGATGGCGCGATTCACAACACGCCAATTCGAAATGTAACTTTGGCTGTTCCCGAAGCAATTGGTGTCATGGCAATTTTATTGCCTGATGACAAACCTTTGTTGGCGTTATGTCAATTAGCAGGGTTAGCACTTGCAATGGGAAATGCTTTGGTCATTGTGCCTTCGCCAGTTTCACCATTAAGTGCAACAGATTTTTATCAAGTGCTTGAAACGTCTGATGTGCCTGCTGGGACGTTTAACATCGTCACAGGGAATCGGGATGAATTAGCAAAGACATTATCCGAACACGATGATGTCGATGTGATTTGGTATGCAGGTTCCAAGGAAGGTGCAAAGGCAATTCAAGCCGCATCCGCTGGAAACATGAAGCAGACTTGGGTTATGTCCGCGAGTGGGGAGTTACCTGAAATGGATGAGATTCTAAGACACGCGACTCAAGTGAAAAATATCTGGGTTCCATATGGCGCGTGACACCTTCCACACATCTAAAATAAAAAAGAGAAGATATGACTGAGAGATTTTATGCTCCAGAAATAAAAACAAGGTTTACTGCCGAAGATGCTGAACAAGCGAAAGTCAGTGTTAAGAACCAAATGAGATTCATGTTGATTGTCGGAGTGATGGCGTGTATATTCTGGTGAAAAGCCTCAATCAGCTCAACTTCAATAACAGGTTTTCTTATTTATACTGCTGTGGCAGGATTATTTTTATACAGTTTGTGGAGATTTAATCAGCGAGTTGAAAAAAATGAAGAAATCAAAAATACTCAAAAACAAAGTTTGCCCGCTGAAGAATTGTTTTTAAGTGAAAATGATATTGTTTGGGAAATTAAGAAACTTAACCCAGAAAAAACTATGATTGCATGGGAAACCATAGTTACCTACGGCGGTGGTTTTATTGAATATGATGTTTCTGGGAGAAAAGAAAAAGTAGTGACCCCGCGCGTGATATTGGAAAATAATTCCAAAGTTACAGAATATATTGAAAAATATACAAAATTGAAAAAAATAATAAAAGAAAAATATATAGGAAATGAAATAGAGACATTTGTTTATTATGAGAAAGAGGTCAACCGTGTCTGAGAGGTTTAATAAATATTCAAGCCGCATCCGCTGGAAATATGAAGCAGACTTGGGTTATGAATGCAAATGGTGATTTACCTGAAATGGATGAAATTTTGCGCCATGCGACTCAGATAAAAATATCTGGGTTCCGTATGGGGCAAAATTTATTGTTTCTTGAATAATCAACAAACATGTAACTACTGGTGCAGAGAATAAGACTCGATATGCCAAAGATATATTTTTATTGTTAATAAGAATTTTAGAAATGATAATAGAAGCAATTGTCCAAACTACAGCAATTGCCAGCACTGAACTATATGCTAATGACCAAAGAATTATGAGGCTATTTACCAATATAATCAAAATGTAAATCAAGCTTACAATTGTATGCATATCTTTTGCTGTATTTTCTTTTTCTTCATCACTTTTGAAATCAATGTTACTCATACTGGTCTCCTTCATCTAACATTGTGTCATAGTAATCTACTAAAAAACTGTCAAAAAGTGTCTATATTAAAAGTCACTATATAAAATCGTCAATAATGTTTCTCAATCCCACCAAACCCAATTATCTTATTCTTCTCTGTCATCTCAATAAAATATTTCAACCGCTTCTTAAATTCTTCTGGACGTTTCCTTGCACCTTCAATAAACGCAATACGGATACGTTTATAAGAATCCGAAAACTTTTGATAATTCTCCCAAGCTTCTTTATTGGCTTGGATGGATTTCATAATATCAGATGGAAATATAAACTCTCTTTCTAGAATATCCCCAAGCGTTTCTGTCACTTCTTTGACAACTTTTTTCTTCGCCACCAAATTCCGCAATCGTTCAATATTGGCTTGCGAATAACTTGATTTTGGTTTTCGCAGCGAAAACCTTTGCACAGTTCTCTCATCATCTAATTTTTTGATGATGCTATCAATCCAGCCGAAGCACAAAGCTTCTTCCACGGCATCGTTATATTCAATGGGCGGCTTGCCAGTCTCTTTTTTGTAATAGACCAACCAAATCTCTTTTTCGGTTTTATAATTGGCTTTCAACCACATGCGCCAATCCTTTGGATTTGTGACGTATAAAGTTTTTGTGATTTGCATGGTAACTATAAAACTTTATATTTATTTTGCACAAAACTATTTTTGAAAGACTGAGATTGTAGTAATTTTAATTTAATATCTTTTGCCAATTCACCAAACAATGGTAAACCTTCACCAATTAATACTGGAATGGTTGTAATAGTCATTTCATCTACTAGACCTTCCCGCAAAAAACGTTGAATCGTCACGCCGCCATCAAGATAAATATGTTTCGCTTTTCGTTTTTCAATTTCTTTAACTAATTTCTTTGGTGCTAAATTTAACACCTCCACTTTATCTTTTAGTTTGTCCTTAATTTTTATCTTTTTACTTGAAAGCACAATCACTTTTTTATCATAACCCCAGCCGCCAAACGTTAAAACTTTTTCGTACGTGTTCCGACCCATAACCACATAATCAATCGTAGACATAAAATCCGCATACCCATAATCTTCACCGCTTTCTCCACCTGTTAACCAGTCAATATCGCCGTTTTTGCGGGCGATGAAACCATCGAGACTAGTTGCGATATATACAGATACTTTTAGAGCCATAATTCTCTCCTTATGTATAGATTTTTATATTAAAATTTATTATATAATATTTTTATGTCACTGTATCTTGGTTGCCCTG
>DQGV01000109.1 GCA_003524705.1 Anaerolineae bacterium
TTTAGATAATTGGTTTCCTGTGGAGTTTGCTTCATTAAGACCAAGCGATTTAGTGCAAGTAGCAACGGCCTTTAGAATTACGTTTCAACCAAATGTTACTGATGCAAACCCTGAAATTATCGAAAGTCTCCAAAAAATATTACCCTTAGAATCAAAAATTCATATCGAACACCCACAAAAACAGGGTGATATGAGCGTGATTGATTTAAATGGAAGAGTTATTCTTCCGGAAAAAGGCAACCCATATATAACATATTGTGATTATACGCGGCCGTATTGGTACGGGGCTCCATATAATGTGAGTCATGTACTAACACCTATTGAGGCAGAAAGATTAGATTTTGACAAAGTGCTTGGAGAAGAAATTTGGACGCCTGTAAAAAAAATTCAGTCGGATAAAAGAGATTTTAATGATGCAGAAATAGGGACAAGTATGCCAGGTTTCGTTCATCTGCTTTGGGCAACAAGAAATGGTGTATATTACGCCGATGGTTGGGCAGACGGCAGTGGCTGGATTCAACCTCAACGGCTAGGGGATGATTCTTATGATATTAGAATAGTTACAAATGTGACTGGCGAAGTTCATTTGCTCTGGCAAACATTTGATCCAACTGGGACTATACATGTTTGGCGTAATGTAGGAGGCATTTGGCAAAAGCCAGAATATTGGGCAGGTGTTAGCTATTTCACTCAGTTAAAGCTAGATTCAAAAGGGACATTACACTTAACGTACTCGGGTTTTGCTGGAGTAGATAGTGATTTATTTTATCGAACTTGGTCAGAAGAAAAAGGTTTGTCTGAAATAGAAAATATTTCTCGCAGACTCGGTAATGGAGGAAGAAATTTAATTCAGTTAGATACTAAGGAGAATGTTCACGCTGCTTGGATTCACCCATTAAGTTCTTCTCAATATATAGATCCACTATCTGGAGAAATTTTTGACGAGATAGGAGTTTTTTATTCCAGCAGACTAGGAGATTCTAATTGGACATTGCCCGAACAAATAGGGGTATTAGCTGATTTTGCTTATTCAATGGATTTTATTCTAACCAATGAAAATGAACCTGTAGTTGCTTGGCAATCTGATGAAGGAGTTGTAGTTAGTATTAAGAAAGATCAATATTGGTCGAAGCCATATTTATTAGGCGAAGCAACTCCTCCCAAAACCCCTGCTCCTTTTGGACCAGAGAGATGGGGAGAGATCACAGCAGAAATAAAACTCGCAAAAGATCAAAAGGGAAATATTTATGCTGTATGGATGACACAATTGAGTGGGATATTTTTATCAAAGTGGAATGGAATTCACTGGTCTGTGCCCCAACAGATTTCTGGGCCCGGCTCAATTTCTAGCCTGAAATTAGAAATTGATTTGAAAGATAACATACATTTATTATATTTCAAGGATGATAACCCTAATGACTTTGATTTTCTTACTCCATTGACATATAGTTTATCAAATGAAGAAAACATAACTACAACAGTTTTGCCGATAAATTACGAATATTATGGTATAGATGAGTCACAATTAATAGTTGATAAATTAGGCTTTGTTTACGTTTTGGGTCTTCCTAGGTCTCCTGAATGGCTTGTTTATATTCCACTGAATGGTATTAAGTCTATATCAACTGCTGCAACTCAACAGGATGTACAATTAAATAAAGAAAGTATATTGGACAGTTCTTCTGTAAGTCATGGAGTAAACAGAAACCATGAACAAGGAAATATTATTACCGGAGTTCATATCCTTATCGTATTTCTTTGCTCTTTGTTTATTGGAAGAATTTTCTCAAAATATTTTTATAAAAAGTATCGAAGAAAATAAATAGTTGGCTTTGTTGTTTTTGTGTCTTGATATACATACAAAAATTACATATAAGTTTGAATAAAATATTCAGGAGAACACTATGTTCAAAAATCTTTTTGGAAAAAAGAATAGCCCTGCAGTAGAAAAATTTGTAAAAAATATGGAAATAGATTATGCGAAGTATCACAATGGGGATGGATATGATTTAAAAATACTCAAAGAATTAAATGTAGAAGAACTTAAACAAGTTGAATCTATGTTAATCTCCAGAAAAGATAAATATGGGCGAGATGTTGAAGCACTTGCAGAAGTCAATACCCCTACTGCGATTGAAATTGAAGTCAACCTTGCTAATTATATGAAGTGAAAAATAATTTATGACGGAACACACTCCCTCCCAACCTCGCAAGTGGATTACCTTTGCAAAAAAAGAGACTGCTCACCACAGTCTCTTTTCAATTACCAATTACTACTTACTATTTTCTGTTTTCTGCTCTCTTTTTGCTCTCAACCACCCATGCAAACTGTATTTGACCACGCGTTCTTCACCGGCAAATAATTTTTTCAAGTTGGGGCGTAATGCCCAAATCAATAACAATTCTGCGCCTACGCCGTACCAGACGTAATCCCACGGCAAATTCCCTTGTGATGCTTGAACGGCGAAAACGATGATGGCAAACAGAGCAACTGCCATGGTAGTCACAGAGGCGATGCCAATGGTGAAAAATGTCAACATGCCAAGTGGAAGAATAATCAAAACTGAAGCGGGCCATAATCCCATAGCTCCGCCAACGGCTGGGGCACCGCCTGCGCCGCCTCGTAAGCGGATAAATTTTCCGTTTTCATCACGTTCAGGTAAAAAGATGGAATAGTTATGACCAAGAATTGGGGTAATGGCAGAAAGCATGTGCGCCCAAGATGTATCTGTAATGGCTTGTGCAATCCAAACGGCAACAGCACCTTTTAGAATATCGAGCATGGCAGTGCCAAAACCTGCCCAAAAGCCTGCGGCACGCATGGCATTCGTCCCACCTGTTCTGCCGCTTTCTACCTCACGAATATCTTTCCCTGTTTTTAGTTTTACGATTAACAAACCAAATGGAATGGACCCAATCACATAGCCTAAAAAGATAACCACAAGGTCGATGATGAGTTGCATCAATTAGCCTCCGATATGAATTTTATTTATTGCTTGTAAAAACACTAAAATATGGGGATGGTTGCTTAATGAAGGTGTGAATACAGTAAATCAGGTCACGCTTAAAATGATTCACTGTTTTGTTGTATCCCCTAAAAATTCTTTTAGACAAATATTGCTGTTACCCACGAAAGCAAGAGGATAATGAGTGGGGCAATAATCGCACGCCTTAATGGAATATCTTCGGTTAAGTTAGTAGATAAAACTGTAAGGGCATACAAGGGACCCGTTAAAGCGATGCCAAATTGCACTGGCGTTAATGCCCAATAATGTAAGCCAGCCCCAATTTGGGCACAGATGATTCCAATGCCAATTGCCCAAGGGAAATCCCAGCGGTCTGTGCCATCGAGATGCAAAATGCGTAAACTGATTAAACCTGCCACAATGAAAACGGCTGGCACAAGTAAGAACAAACGGATGCCGGAATATCTTAACGATGTAATCAAAATCAAAAATAAAGCATAAGCGAGTGCGGTCAATGCGGCGCGGGCAAAAGCGTAGGCTGGTGAGGCAGGATTAATCGTAATGTATTCGGATGTGAACACAACGCCGAGCAAAAATGCACCAAATAAAAATCCGACCCACCATGTAGGGCTTTCAAATAAAACCGATAACGCGGCTCCTAAAACAAACGTGGTTAAAGTGGGGAGCATGATATTTTCTCGTGTAGATTTTTTTGCAAAAGACGGATGGTCTCGAACTAACCAATCCATGCCAGCGGCGGTTAAACCAGCCGCAAAGAGCGTCATCACACTGCCTAAGGTTAAAGGAAATGCAAAATAGAATCCAGGCAGGTCGAGGCTAAGAATGAGGCGCGGGGTTTCAATCAAACGGGTGAGTGCAAATGCCAACAAAACCGAAGCGGTTAAAACGCCCATGCGATCTGTGGATGGATAATCAAAATTTTTGGCTTGCATAGCAAGATTGTACCGTAACGGGTATGGTAGAATCAATAGGTTATGGAAGTTACACGTTTAGAAAATATTCCGCCTCCACCGGGCATTATCAATTCGATACGAGCAGGTTTTGACTCAATCGCATCACACGTCACCGCTATTTTGTTGCCACTAGCTTTGAATTTATTTTTTTGGTTGGGTCCGCGTTTGCGAGTGAATGCTTTTTTTGACTCGTTCAAAGGCGATATGATTCGTGCGTGGCAAAATGGTGGCATTGCGGCAGAAGAAATTCAGCGCGTGATGGAACTTTACAATACGATTTTTCCAACCGTGAATTTATTCTGGCTTATCCGCACGCTTCCTATCGGGATTTCCAGCCTGCCTCTCTCACGTGAGCTTTCATCTACACCTCTAGGTGATGCAATTACATGGCAAGCGAATGGTTGGATTATTTTCTTCGGTCTCTTTGGGTTAACGTTTATTGGTTGGATTGGTGGTGCTATTTATTTTCGGAGTGTGGCTTGGGTGTCTGTGCCAAGTGAAAATGGAATCATTTCAACATTCAATGCAATTTTGCAAACGATTTTGATTTCAATTTTTTGTACGATTTTGTTTATGATTCTTTCGCCCGTGATTTTTGGTGTTTTTGCAATCTTGGCTGGACAAAATATCATCATCACTAGTTTGGTGATTTTAGTGATGAGCTTTGTTTCGATGTGGTTGATTGTGCCGATTTTCTTTTTACCACACGGTGTGTTTGTAAAAAAGCAAAACATATTCACATCTATTGGAAGTAGTATTCATTTCACTCGTTATACATTGCCAAACAGCAGTTTATTTGTGTTGACGATATTCTTATTGGCGTATGGATTAAATGTTTTGTGGAGCATTCCATCAGAAACATCGTGGTTAACGTTATTAGCAATTTTTGGTCATTCATTCGTCACAACGGCATTATTAGCCAGCAGTTTTATCTATTATCGTGATATGACTGCTTGGGTGCAAGCAGTGTTAGAAAAACTAAAACCGCCTGTAAAACAAGCACAGGCATAAGAGCATTTGCCACAGAGCGCACAGAGAACATTGAGAAAACCGCTTAAAAATCTCTGTGACCTCTGCGTTCTCTGTGGCTAAAGATTAGAGGAAATTATGGCAGATAAGAAAAATAATTCAACAAAATATGATGTCGGTTCAATTCAAGCGTTAGAAGGCATTGAACACGTCCGCAAACGCCCCGGTATGTACGTAGGTGGTACGGATATTAAAGCATTGCATCATCTTGTATATGAAGTAGTAGATAACTCCATAGATGAAGCGCTGGCTGGCTTTTGTACGGCAATCAATATCACCATTCATTCTGATAGCAGTGTGACTGTTGAAGATAATGGACGTGGTATTCCTGTGGGTCCACACCCAAGCAAGAAAGATGCAAATGGTAAGCCAATGGAAACCGTTGACGTTGTTATGACAGTCATCGGTGCGGGTGGTAAATTCGGTGGAGGCGGATATAAAGTCTCGGGTGGTTTGCACGGTGTAGGTATCAGTGCTGTCAACGCGTTATCTGAATGGATGACGACTGAAATCAAACGTGATGGCAAATTATGGAAGCAAGAATACAAACGCGGTATGCCACAAGGCAAAATTAAGCAAGTTGGCAAAGCCGAAAAAGATGAAAGCGGCACGAAACAAACCTTTAAGTTTGATAAACAAATCTTCACCGAAGATATTGATTATCGTTTTGATACTTTAGTTCAACGCTTCCGTGAAATGGCGTTTGTGACTCGTGGTGTCACCATCAAGTTTGTAGATGAACGCAATGACCGCGAAATGACTTTCTATTTTGAAGGTGGTATTACTTCATTTGTTCGTTATTTGAATCGCAATCGCGAAAATTTACATCCAGTAGTGTATGTTGAAAAAGAAATTGAAGGCATCGGTGTAGAAGCCTCAATTCAATATACAGATGCTTATACTGAATCTGTATATTCATTTGCAAACACAATCAACACCATTGATGGTGGTACGCATCTTACTGGACTTCGTTCTTCACTCACCCGCGTCATCAATGACTACGCCCGAAAAAATGGTTTGCTCAAAGATGCTGACCCAAACTTCTCCGGTGATGATACGCGCGAAGGTTTGACAGCCATTGTTTCAGTCAAACATCCTGGTCCGCAATTCGAGTCACAGACAAAAGTTAAATTAATGAATCCCGAAGTGCAGACGCATGTTACACAGGTCGTAGGTGAAGCGTTTAGTACATTCCTAGAAGAAAATCCACAAGCCGCAAAAGCAATCGTGGCGAAGTGTCTTACATCTGCTCGTGCAAGAGATGCGGCGCGTAAAGCCAGAGATTTGGTGATTCGTAAATCCGCATTGGAATCTTTAACTCTGCCCGGTAAATTAGCCGATTGTTCCGAACGCGATACATCGAAAACAGAATTGTATATCGTAGAAGGTGACTCGGCAGGTGGTTCAGCCAAACAAGGTCGTGATAGGCACTTCCAAGCGATTCTTCCATTACGTGGAAAAATCTTAAACACTGAACGCGCTCGCTTAGATAAAATTTTAGGCAACAACGAAGTCAAAGCATTGATTTCAGCATTAGGCACAGGCATTGGTGATAATTTTGATTTAGAAGGTCTACGTTATGGACGCATTATCATCATGACAGATGCTGACGTAGACGGCAGTCACATTCGCACATTGTTATTGACATTCTTCTTCCGTTATATGCCTAAATTAATTGAAGAAGGTCATTTGTATATTGCTCAACCACCTTTGTATCGCATTGCTCATAAGAACACAGTCAAGTATGTGTATAGTGACAAAGAAAAAGATAAAGCGATTAAAGAACTTGGTGAAAAAGCCAACTTACAACGCTACAAAGGTTTGGGTGAAATGAATCCCGAACAATTATGGGATACCACCATGGACCCCAGCAACCGCACTTTGTTGTTGGTCACTGTAGATGATGCTGCCGAAGCAGACAGAACCTTTGATATGTTAATGGGTGATGCGGTTGACCCACGCAAGAAATTTATTCAAACCCATGCCAAGAGCGTGAGAAATTTGGATGTATAAAACGTAGGCGCGACTGGTCAGTCGCCCTTACAAAAAAGCCCCAAGCATTTGCTTGGGGCTTTTTTTATTCACCTGTCCTTGAAACTCTCTTCATCGCCACAATCTGACGTAAATGGTCAACTTCATGAGCGAGCAAAAGCAAAATCCAAGTTTTGTAATTGCATAAACCAAAAGCGGGGCTTTTCTCTATTTTTTCTGGGTCATGTGCATTGCGTGTTTGTTCAATCACTGTTTGGATTCGTTCTGTAGCGGCATTCAAACTGACGATTAAATCTTTGGCAGGAATATTTTGTTTTGCACCTTCACCAAATCCACGTGCGGCTTCAACGATATGCGGCATTTGACTGGTAGAAATATCTAACAACTTATTATGATAAAACCCTTGTGTATGAATCAAATGTGTAATTGATTCACTAATAGACCAAAACGGGTGGACTTTCGAAGCATGACTCACTTGTTCATCTGTCAAATCATTAATCACTTCATGCGTGCGCGTTCGTGTTGAATAAAAGGTCTCAATCAACTCGTCTAGTGAATGACGCGCAGAAGCCTCTAGCCAAGTAATCTCTTTTGTAAATGCAGAGAGAATCAAAGGATTGAGAATATCTGAAGAAATCATAAAAAGATTTTATCTCATTTTATAGTACTAAGGTACGGGAACTTTCTTACCTCTGTTTTCGTTTCATAGGAGCTGAAACTTAAAGAGGTAAAAATGAAAACAAGTACAAATACAATTCTTATTATTTTAGGCATTATGGCATTATGTGTGCTGTCGTTATTTCCAATTAGTGTATTTGCAATGCCCTTATTGCAAGCCCCAAGCAACGAACAACCCGATACACAAGCCACAGTGCAAGCCATGGTGACTCAAACCATGATTTCGATGACTCTTAACGCACCGACTCAAACACCGCTTCCTGCCACGGCGACAGTTGTTCCGGTTACGAATACACCATTTCCAACTTCAACATCCGCTCCAGTGGCGTATTGTGATTGGGTTGCCTTCGTCAAAGATGTGACCATTCCTGATGGCACAAACTTACTGCCCGGTGAAACATTTACCAAAACATGGAGATTAAAGAATCGTGGCACTTGTACATGGACGCCAGACTACATGCTCGTATTTTCTAGCGGTTCACAAATGGGTGGCACAACAGCCATTCGCTTGCCGGCTTATGTTGCGCCCGGTCAAACTGTAGATGTTTCCGTCACACTGACTGCTCCATCTACAGCCGGTTCTTATAGTGGTTATTGGATGCTTCGCAATCCGTCTGGCACATTATTCGGCACTGGTGACAAAGCCAACATCGCATTTTATGTAGATATCAAAGTCAAAGAACAAACAGTCACGCATGGTACAGTCAGCGGAAACTTATGTTACCCAAGTGAATTTAATCCGCCAATGACGTTGTACTTGGAAAATGCACACACTGGCGAACGAATCCAATTCGCAATTGTGGAAAATCAACTGACGTATAGTGTGCTTGTCCCCGCCGGTAGATATTATGTCTATGCTTGGGCACCGGGCTATAACCTTGAAGGGGCTTACACTCACTCAACTGGTTTGATGAAATCAATTTTTGTCCCTGCTGGGCAAACTGTTTATGCCATCAACTTATGTGATTGGAGTCCATACGGACATGCTCGTGGGGAATAAATTTAATCAATAAAATAAAACTCCTGAATCAAAAGTTCAGGAGTTTTATTTTATTGAAAATCGAAATGCTATAATATTTACAAGGAATAAAAATGACTATCATTTATCGTCAAGGTACACTCGAAGATTCATTTGCAGTCTTTCAGGTTTTTCTCAAATCCATCATGGATTATAGCAAGCGCATGAACGTGCAAGCCATTACAGGAGGAGATGATCCTGAAAAATTAGAATCATTGTGGGAAACACGCAAACCGATGTTTGATTTTTTAGTGAAAGAAGCTTCTCAATTTTGGGTAGCAGAAAAAGATAATGAAATAATTGGGTATGCCCGCACCATTGAACATGACAATGTTCAGGAGTTGACCGAATTTTTCGTAAACCCGAATCAACAATCCACTGGGATTGGAAGCGGATTGTTATCACGTGCATTTGCAGAATCAGGCGCAGAATATCGAACCATCATCGCCACATTTGATGAACGCGCTTTATATCGTTATATGAAGATGGGCTTGCGCGAAAGATTTATACTAAAATATTTTTCTCGTAAAGCGGAAAAAGTAACGCTTCATACTGACCTTCAAATTGAGCCGCTAAACCTCGACATTCATTTACCTTTCATCAACCGCATTGACAAAGAGTTAATCGCGCATCAACGCAGTTCCATTCATGAATGGATTGCTTTACGGCGTGATGGTTTTGTTTATAAACGAAATGATGAAATTGTTGGTTACGGATATATCGGCGCGCCGCATGGACCATTTGCCGTGTTAGATGAAAATGATTTTCCTGCAGTGTTAGCACATGCAGAAAGTTGGGTCGCTGAAACAGGCGGTGAGTTTGGCGTCTCGACTCCGTTAATCAACAACAAAGCCATTGAATATTTTATTGAGCGAAAATATGAAATTGATTCTTTTTCTGCAATTTTGTTAAGTAATAAGCCATTTGGAAAATTTGAAAACTATCTAAGTTTCGCGCCAGAGTTCTTTTTGTAAATCTTTTTAAGATTTAACCACGGAGACCACTAAGTTCACAGAGATTCTTAAAGATTTTCTCTGTGTTCTTTGT
>DQGV01000188.1 GCA_003524705.1 Anaerolineae bacterium
TCTGATGAATGTCAGGCAATTTTTATTTGGCGTGCTATACTCATCAATAAAAGTTTGTTGAGGTTTTATATGAAAAGACTTTTGCTTGGACTCATGATTCTTTTTTTGATGACTGCCTGCGGCGGAAACAACGCATCAGACTCACCTACTGCTGACCTGCCCGCGCAACTTCCCCCTTCGCCTGAGCCGCTTTCTTCATCCCCAACACAAATAGAAAATTTTACGCAAGAGGTTATCACCGAAGAAGTAGACCCAGCGACATGCATATCCCCTGAACCCACACAAGATGATGTTGACCGTGCACTTTCTTTCACTGGAAAATTATTTGACACACAAGATTGGGAACGGACGTATACAGTTGGTGTAGATAAAGTTTCAGTGACATGGTACAGCGAAAGATTAACTTCAATTGCGTTTTTAGAAGCATTGATTTTCCCCTGTGGTTATGAAGAATTAGACCTTGATTATTTTTTTAGTGTAGATAATTGGGTGATTGTTTTTGGTAATTATCAAAGTTATGAATATGTAGATGAATGCCGTTTGGATAGTGGTGTGCGTTTGTATCAGTTTATTACCGTTGACCAAGGCTTTGAGTATGATGTGCATTATTGGGTAGTGAATGACACTGACACGCGCGTGATTTCAATGATGGTGGTGATGCCGATTGAATCGCAAGTTTTGATTGATGAATTTTCTTATAGTTTGTTCCCGCAATTACCAGAATGTTAAGGCTTGTCATACAGTGGAGTTTTATGAAAAAAATTCTATTTTCATTTATAGGGTTATTGCTTTTTTCTGCTTGCGAATTATCCGTCTTTCAACCTACTTTACCAACCTCAACAAGTACTCCGCTGGTTGCCTCAACTTTAGACCGTTCTTGTGTTTCAATCGAACCTAAACAAGATGATATTGACCGCGCTTTATCTTTTACAGGAAAATTATTTGATACACCAAATTGGGAGCGAAGTTATTCTGTGATGGAAGGGCGAGTGGCAGTGACATGGTTGCATGTAGATGGTTTTCTTGCTTATCTTGAGGCAATTATTTTTCCGTGTGGTTATCAAGAACTGGATATAGATAATTATTTTAGCGATGAAAATTGGGAAATCATTTTAAGTAATTACGAAAGCTATACAATGGAAACTGAATGTCGTGGTGATACAAGTTTACGTTTATATGAATTATTCGTCATTGCAGATAATATTGAATATGAAATGCGTTATTGGGTGGCGAATGATACTTATACGCGTGTGATTACACTTATGCTTGTTTTCCCATTGGGTTTTGAAAACATGATGAATGATTATGCTAACAATATATTCCCAACTTTAGTAACTTGCGGATAAATTATGACATCTAAATATGATATTCTTT
The DNA here is from genome assembly GCA_003524705.1 of Anaerolineae bacterium. The sequence continues at coordinate 1,375 of DQGV01000188.1, forward strand.
TTCAACCTATAAAAATTGGACCTGTCACCGCGCCGAATCGTTTTTACCAAGTGCCGCATTGCAACGGCTTTGGGTATCGAAATCCACAAGGCATGGCGAAGATGCGTGGTATGAAAGCCGAAGGTGGTTGGGGAGTGGTTTGCACCGAAGAAACTGAAATTCATTACACTAGCGATTTATCTCCATATTTTGAAGGGCGGATTTGGAGCGATGATGATATTCCTACATGGCAACTAATGACCGAAGCCGTTCATAAACATGGTTCATTAGCAGGGATTGAATTAACGTATAACAGCCACGACGCGGCGAATTTATATTCTCGTGCATCAGCTTTTGCGCCTCGTTCTATGGGGATAACGGGTGGAGGAGGCTACGAACCTGGTCAAGCACGTGCGGCGACGAAAGATGATTTGAAACAAGTTAGAAAATGGCATCGTAATGCTGCAATTCGCGCGAAGCGTGCGGGCTTTGACATTATCTATTGTTATGCCGCACATAACATGACATTGGCTTTTCATCTTTTATCTAAATACAATGATAGAACTGATGAATATGGTGGGTCTCTTGAAAACCGTGTGCGTTTTCTTCGTGAATTAATTGAAGACACAAAAGATGCAGTCGGTGACAAATGTGCAGTTGCAGTTCGATTCGCTGTTGATGAATTGCTTGGCGATGAAGGTATGCAATATGATGGCGAAGCAAAAGAAATTGTATCTATGCTTGCCGAACTTCCAGATTTATGGGATGTCAACTTAAGCAATTGGGCAAATGATTCGGTTCCATCTCGTTTTGGAAAAGAAGGTCATCAAGAAAAATATATTTCTTTTGTAAAAAAGTTAACTACCAAACCCGTTGTTGGTGTGGGAAGATACACATCTCCTGATTCGATGGTCTCTGCCATTGAACGTGGCATCATGGATATTATCGGCGCGGCAAGACCAAGCATCGCAGACCCGTTTCTGCCAAACAAAATTAAAGAGGGAAGACATGATGATATCCGCGAATGTATTGGATGTAATATATGTGTTACTGGCGATACACGTTTTGTTCCGATTCGTTGTACGCAGAATCCAACCATGGGCGAAGAGTGGCGACGTGATTGGCATCCAGAAATTATTGCGCAAAAAAAATCGAATGATGAAATTTTAATTGTCGGTGCAGGACCTGCTGGGTTAGAAGCGGCTCGGGCGTTGGGTCAGCGTGGGTACAGAGTCATACTCACCGACGCGCAGCGTGAGGCGGGTGGTCGTGTCGCATTAGAATCTCAACTTCCAAATCTAAATGAATGGCGACGCGTGATTGATTGGCGCATCACACAAATTAATAAAATTGAAAATATATTTTTTTATCCATCCAGCTCGATGAAAGTGCAAGATGTTTTAGATGCTGATGCACCGCATGTGATTCTTGCAACAGGTGCAACTTGGCGGCGAGATGGTGTCGGGCGGTATCTTCAACAACCTGTTCAAGGCAATGCAAAAATTTTCACACCAGATGATTTGATGAGTGGAAATTTACCAACAGGCAAAGTTTTAATCTATGATGATGATCATTATTATATGGGTGGTGTTTTAGCGGAACTATTAGCAACAAACGGATGTGAAGTTATTTTGATGACTCCCGCGCCAACGATTTCAGCATGGACAGAATATACCCTCGAACAAAATCGTGTATATAAAAAATTATTGGATTTGAATGTAACTTTACTGACTCATCACACACTCGCTTCACTCTCACCTCAATCTGCTACTGTGACCCATACTATTTCTTCCGTTGAGCAGACTCTCGCATGTGATGCAGTTGTGATGGTGACCGATAGAATCCCAAATGATAGTTTGTATCATGAACTCAAACCTGCGCTTGCAGAAGGAAAAATAAAATCATTACGAATCATTGGTGATGCAGAAGCACCTAATATTATTGCTCAAGCCGTATTTGCAGGTCACCTCGCGGCACGCGAGTTTGATGAAACAATAAATCCAGATATAACGCCGTTTAAGGTAGAAAGAATAAAATTTTAGAATTTCTCAATGATATGTTTAGCAACATATTCGGCATCTTCAGCAACTCCTAACAATAGTGAAGATTTATGTTTGTGTAACCAATTCATACCAACAAAATATAAACCCCCAAATTTTGTTGCCCCACGTTGTTGAATTGGATAGCCATCTTCATCTGTGATAGGTAACTTCACAAGGCTGTAGTCAAATGTGTAGCCTATTGCCCAAATGATAGTGTTAATGTTTGCAGCACTTAAGTCTATCTCTAAAATTTCTTCTACAGAGTAACCATCCTGTAATTTGGGTAAAGATTCTAAAGGCGCATCTATTTGATTTTTTTCAATGTAATTGTCAATCATTGCGATTATATCATTTTCTAATTTATCTACTTTGACTAGGCTTTCCTTTAAGTCAGGTGATAAGATGATTTTTCCGTTTTGCACATCCGCAATGTGACCCAATAACTTAACGCCATCTCTTACAAATTGATGTAGGTTAATCGTGTGCCCGCCATTTTTTCCAGTGGCTTGAGGATTTCCGCCAAATTTCGCTTTAGGAGATGGAAGAATATCTACTGTTCGATTTGTGAAACCAGTCAATTCAAGCCATTCAAAAATATCTTTCCCACGATATCGGCGTGGAACACGTCCAGCACTGCCAACACAAAGATATACAGTTCTCCCACTTTGATAGAGTTCCTCTGTAATTTGGCAACCGGATTGACCTGAACCAATTATTAATACTGCACCTTCTGGTATTTGTTTTGGGTTACGATATTGTCCTGAATGAAGTTGCAAAATATTTGAAGGTAGTTTTGTACTAAAGGGAAGAATCTTAGGCTTTTGAAATTGACCTGTTGCTATAACAATATTTTCTGCTTGAAATGTTTTTCCGTTTGTTTTTACTTCATACCCCATATCAAGTCCTAGGGGTGTTACTTCTAATACTTTTGTTCCATACTCAACAGGTAAATCATGTTTCTTAATATAATCTTCGAAATATTTCACAATTTCATCGCGAGGCATAAATCCGTGCGGCTCTGAACCTGCATATTTTCCGTCTGGAAGATTAATTGTCCAATTTGGAGTTACTAAAGTAAAGGAATCCCAACGGTCATTTTGCCACGCATTCCCTGCTTTTTCAGCCTGCTCAAGAATAATATGTTTATGACCTGCTTGTTTTAAGAAATAACTTACGGATAATCCTGCTTGCCCACCGCCAATGATAATTGTTTGCATAAGTTATATACTCCTCAACTAAATATACAATTCTTAAGATAAAAAAACAAGTATTTATTGGGATTAGTGGTACAATGCAAAAAATATATTAAACGTCCAGCAAGCGGCGAAGTTGGTGTAAATCCAACACTGTCGCGCAACTGTGAAGTTAGTCGAGAAATCTAAAAGGTCTAAATAGTCTGACTTGTCAGACCAATAAGACCAAAAGACTTGTAAGACTAACGAAGTCAGGTCGCCCGCTACTGGTCAGTTCACCACACTCTCGCAGAAAGGAGGTGGATGACGGTCCCATTCGGATTGCCTTTCCATCTCCCCAGCCTTTGCTGGGGATTTTGATTCTTACAAACTTTAGGAGAAAATATGTTACGAAAGATTTTGATTTTTACTTTACTGATTGCTTTACTGACAGCGTGTGCGCCTCAATCTACGGTGACGCCTGATTCTGAACCTACACAAATCCCTGCCACCGAAGCACCCACTGAACAACCCATTTCCACTGAACCAACATATATAGATGGACTTGGTCGTGAAATTTATTTAGTTGGACCTGCACAACGAATCGTTTCATTAGCACCATCTATCACTGAACTTTTATTCGCAGTCGGTGCAGGTGACCAAGTTGTAGGTCGTGATGACTTTTCTGATTTTCCTGCCGAAGCAGTAGATATTGCAAGTATTGGCTCAACGTATGGAGCATTAAATACCGAAGCGATTATTGCTCTTAATCCTGATTTAGTGATTGCGGCAGAAGTGAATACACCTGAACAAGTTAAGTCACTTGAAGATTTGGGAATCACTGTGTATTATCTCAAGAACCCAATCACATTTGCTGAATTGTATGACCAAGTTCGATGGGCAGGAGCAATTACAGGTCACGAAGATGAAGCGAATGCATTAGCAGATTCATTATCTGAACGAGTAGATGCAGTCACACAAGCCGTATTAAGTATTACAGAAAAGCCGACTGTCTTTTATGAATTAGATGGCACAGATCCATCTAAGCCGTGGACGACGGGTGCTGGCACATTTATGGATACAATGATTTCGATGGCGGGTGGCGTAAACATTGGCGGTGTGTTGAGTGAACCGTATGCACAAATTAGTGTGGAAGAGATTGTTTTGCAAAACCCTGACTTTATTATTTTGGGTGATGCTTTGTATGGCGTGACAATTGAATCAATTGGTCAACGCGCAGGCTGGGCTGATTTGACTGCTGTGCAAGAAAATCAAATTTTTGTATTTGATGATAATCTTGCTAGTCGACCTGGTCCACGTTTGGTTGATGGTTTGGAAGAGTTGTTGAAAATTTTGCATCCTGAATTGGTTGTAAGTCAGTAAATAAGTACACAGGTAAACAGGTAGACAAGCAGTTTAACAAAACTTGTATACTTGTTTACCTGTCTACATAAACTATGCGCCCATTTCTTTCTTCTTTCCTCTTTCTTCTTATTGCAGTGCTGATTAGTTTAGCAATCGGCTCTGTGTTTTTACCTTTTAACGAAATCTTTGCAGTAATAAATGGAAGCGGAAATGATTTAGCCACAAAAATTTTGTGGGACATTCGTTTGCCGAGAACTGTTTTAGTTGCACTAACAGGCATGGCATTAGGTGGAAGCGGTGCGGCGTATCAAGGTTTGTTTCGTAATCCATTAGCAGACCCATTTTTGATTGGCATTTCATCGGGTGCTGGCTTAGGCGCAGTGCTTGCTATGAGCATAGATTGGGAATATTCTTTTTGGGGATTAATTGCAATTCCACTGGCGGCTTTTATCGCGGCGTTATTAACCGTTGCAGTTGTTTATTTTCTTGCTAGAGTTGGTCAAACCACACCAATTACAAACTTAATTCTGGCAGGTGTAGCAGTTTCAGCATTTGCAACATCATTAATGTCTTTTCTCATGCTTCGTTCAGATGGTGAACTTAGACGTGCGATGAGTTGGTTAATGGGTGGCTCGACTCAATTGGGTTGGGAATTTATCTTAATCATTTTGCCTTATCTCGTGATTGGGCTTGGTGTGTTAATCATCAGTGGGCATACATTGAATCTTTTACAGTTTGGTGATGAACAAGCACAACAACTTGGATTAAATGTCTCGCGTTCAAAAACGATGATATTAATCATGGCATCTATGGCAACAGCCGCCGCGGTTGCATTTGCAGGTATTATTGGCTTTGTCGGTCTTATCGTTCCGCATGTAATGCGTTTATGGTTTGGCAGTGACTATCGTCGACTTGTACCGTTATCTATTATCGGTGGCGCAACTGCTTTATTGTTTTCAGATGTGATTGCACGCATCTTACTTGCGCCACAAGAAATTCCAGTTGGTATTATTACGTCATTAGCAGGCGCACCATTTTTCTTATGGGTCTTGCGTCGTTCTAAAACTCAAGGTTTATGGTGAGAAAGGAAAATTATGAAAAAAGGATTATTAATTGTCAACACAGGCGATGGCAAAGGAAAAAGTACTGCCGCGTTTGGAATGGTCTTTCGCGCATGGGGCAGAAATTTTCGCATCTGTGTGATTCAATTTATCAAAGCCGAAACAGGTCAATGGGGTGAAATCAAAGCCGCGAAAAAATTAGGTATTGAATGGCACACCACTGGTGATGGTTTTACTTGGACATCCAAAGATATGGATGAAACCATTGCGAAGGCACGTCACGGCTGGGAACTTGCTAAAGAAAAAATTGCTAGCAATCAATATGATTTGATTGTCTTGGATGAATTTACATACACGATGGTTTATAACTGGCTAGATACAAATGAAGTGCTTGATTGGCTTCGCCTCAATAAACCTTCCAACCTGCATCTTGTTATTACAGGTCGGTCTGCGCCTGAGGCATTGATTCAAGCCGCCGATTTGGTGACAGAAATGACTCCGATTAAACATCCATACGAACAAGGCATTGTCGCGCAAGCAGGCGTTGAATTTTAGAAAACGATGAATGTAAAAATTGAACAAGTTAATTTACAAAATAAAAACCATGTAGATAACTTTGATAGAAAATTTACTGTCAAAGAAAAAATTGCTTTAAGTATGGAAGATGGCAAGTTAACTTATTCCATTGTTCCTGTTTCACCATACGAAAAAGAAATCCCTGTAGATGAAGTTGAAGATGTAAATTCTTTTATTGATAATGATGAAAAAATAATTTTCCTCGCGTTTGTTGATAATCAACTTGCGGGTCAAATCAAAATGATTAGGTGGTGGAATGGATACGCTTACATTGATGACTTAATTGTCAACCCGCAACATCGCGGCTTGGGTGTAGGAAAAAGTCTAATAGCAGAAGCAGTTCGATGGTCGAAAGAGAAGCGTTTTCCTGGCATCATGTTAGAAACACAAGATGATAATGTCTCCGCTTGTAAGTTATATCAATCTTGTGGATTTATCCTCGGCGGTTTTGATGCGTATACATTCAAAAATATCAAGCCGAATGAAATTGCATTGTTTTGGTATTTGGTGTTCTAAATGTTAAGTGTAAAAAATCTTTTTGTTTCTTATAATGGACGCGAAATTTTGCATGATGTTTCGCTTGATGTAAAAAATGGCGAAGTGATGGCATTGATTGGACCGAATGGTGCGGGCAAATCAACTTTGATTCGTGCAGTCAGTGGCGTGATTGAATCGCGCGGAGAAATTCAAACGGATGGAAAAAAATTTTACGAAATGAATCCGATGGAACGCGCGCGTTATGTTGCGGTTGTGCCGCAAGCGATTTCATTGCCACCTGCGTTTTCAGTTTGGGAAACGGTGTTGATGGGACGCACGCCTTATCTTGGATTTTTGGGCAACGCTTCAAAACATGACGAGGAAATTACTCGCCAATCTTTGACTCGAGTCAACGCCTTGAATTTTTCTGAACGGCGTGTGGGTGAAATTTCTGGCGGTGAGCAACAAAGAATTTTGTTAGCACGTGCATTGTGCCAATCTACACCGATTCTTTTATTAGATGAACCAACATCACATTTGGATTTGCAATATCAAGTTGGTTTGTTGGAATTGGTTCGTGATTTAGCAAAAGAAAATAATTTAGCAGTTTTGGTCGCCATGCATGATTTGAATCTCGCCGCAAGATATGCTGATAGAGTTGCTTTGATGGTGGCAGGAAATATCAAGGCAATTGGCACACCGAAAGAAGTTTTACAACCTGAATTAATTGCAGATGCGTATTGTTTGCCTGTGCAAGTAGTCAAGCATCCATTTTTAGATATTCCTTTGGTGTTGCCTGAAAGCAATGATAGCAGGTTATAAGTGCAATTTACGACGCATTAAAAAATCTGTGATTTCAAAATCGATTTCTTCATCAATATCCCAAGCTTCGTCTGCATCTATTTCAAACATCAAGGGTGAATCTCCAATACGATGTTTTTTTCTTTCTAAATTTTCTCTAGTGAAAATATAGATACATGAATTTTCTTCATACACGGGAGGTAAATCTTGTGTTTGGATTAATTCTAAAGGATTGTGATTAATCGCTTTGCCATCTTGAAAATATAATCTTGTTTGTAAGCGAGTGACGGAAAATAAAGAATCATATTTCGGATATTCAGCAAAAAACTTTTTTATGGCATTTGAAATTGTTTCTGCTTTTAACAATGGATTCGTAGAATGAGTCTGTAAATAAAAATCTGCTTTCACTTGAGCAGTATCGTGCAAAAGAATGTCGTTCATGGGGACATCGTCAGCGAGGAGATGTTGAGGTCGTTGAATCAATTTCACGTCAGGGAAGAGGCGATGTAAGTTATCCATAATGGGTTGAGAATCAGTATCCACAACAATTGAGTCAATTTCGGGAACTGCCATCAAGGTTTCGATGATGTGATGAAAAAGTGGTTTGCCCGCAAGCGGACGATAATTTTTGCCAGGCACGCGCTGGCTGTGATGGCGCATGGGCACAAGGGCGGCGAGTTTCATGCTTTTATTTTATCTTACAAAATTAAACTCATTTGCCATTGTGAAATGGTTTCGCGTTGCATATTAACTTGTTCAAAAATGAAAGACATTTCTTCGGGGAAGATGGCGGGGACGTGCCAAATTTTATTTTGATATTTTGATAACAATGCCATCATCAAAACTTTACTTAGACCTGCGCCACGCGAGCGAGATTTTACTAAGACCGACCAAATGACAATATCATTTGCATCGGGGTTGCTGATTAAACAATAGGCATCATTGAGTTTGAATGCGCGCGATGGTGGTGTATGTTGCATAATGGTTGTGCCTGAAAGTTGCCACGGCAAATCTTTGAGTCCGTGATAAGTAACGAGCCTTGCTAATTCGCGAATATCAATTTCTTTTAATTCTTCTTTTGATTCAACTTGCGGATTTTCAAGTTTGTACCCAACCAATCTGCGAATTTTTTTGAAACCAACTTTTTCATATAACTTGACACCTGCTGTATTTTGTTCGATGACTTCAAGAATCATTTCTTTATCTTGACGTTCTTTCGCTTCTTCAATTAATTTTTGCATGGTCTGTGTACCCAAACTTTGATTCCTCGCCTGAGACAAAATCCCCATCGCCGCGAGTCGACTCGTCCAGCCACGTCGTGCGATTAATGCAATGCCAGCAGGCTCATCATTTTGCATCATCACACGGCTTGATGTTAAATCTATGCTGTCTCGTTTGAGCATAGTGAGTAATGCAGACTCTGTGATGTTAATCGGCACAAAGTAGCCTTCAAAACTGCGAGTCATTAGGTCTGCTAGTTGGGGGATAGGAAATTCGGAGGCGGGTTTTAGTTTCATAGGGAATCGGGAGTTGGGATTCGGGAATTGATTTATGGATTATACCGAAAATAAAAGGTGTCAATTTCTTGATTCAAAGCAAAGGATATGCTATGTCTTTTTTATCTTTATAGGTTTTGAAATACCCAGTGCTTGCACGATTTGTTCAAAGCCATTTTCATTTTTATAAATTTCGATTTCATTTTTTACTTTTTTCAAAGAAACCTTTTGCCAAGATGTAGATTTGTTATGGTGGAGCTTTATAAATTCATTAGGTAAAGTGTAAAACACTGGTTCAGCCATACCATCTAACCCAACATTTTTTCCATAAAAATTACCAATATTTAAAAAAGTAACTACGAGAAAGTCAAAAGCATTTAATGATGATTCTTTAATAGGAAAGCTCATATTAGAATCTGTCTGATATCTGCTTTTTACTTGAATAAGCACTCGTTCTTTTTCTTTATTACTAGATTTGTGCCTTGGGTCAGGATGTATACAAATTAAATCATAGCCCGCATTATTAGGTGGTGCTTTATAAGTCATAATATTTCTACGCATGAGATATCCCATTACAAGATATTCTGCCCCTGCAGAAACGGTTGGTAGAAATAACCTATCTTGGCTAGATTTTTTATCTGATTTTGAATTGATTATCATATTCGTTACTCCTTATTATAACGAATCGGCTCCACATCCCTCTCTCTTTCTTCTTTCATCTTTCTTCCCCTCGCATAATAAAATGTTTCTCGTAATTGAGGCGTGACCAAACTTGTCTCACGATGTCCCATTCTTGTTCCATGAAACTGCATGAAGCGAAACCAGAAAATAGAAAATAAATTTTTCAACAAAACTTTTTCTCGCAAAGCATGGAATAGGTCACTGAAAATGTTTGTGATTGTCAGCCGCAGAAAATCATAAAAATTGAAATGGGCTTCGGGATAAATTTTCCGCAATGCCATAGCTTCACGTCGGTAACGGTTATAGACTCCGCTGGGCGTTTCGTTGTGGACATGAACAATCTCGGCTTCGGCGACGTAAGCAATTTTGTAGCCTTTTTCTTTTGCCCATTTGCTCCATTCTAAATCTTCAAGACCAGTTAGGGTTTCATCATAATGGTGGTGCTCCCATAAACTTTTTCGAATGGAGGCGTTGGCATTATTGCAAAATGCAGTGAATTGATTCAAATTACTTTCATCTGGATACCATTGATGAAAAATCTGCTGTTCAGAAAATTTTGCAAAGTCAGGTGCGCGCTGTTTGCCGTAAGTGAGAGCAACTTTTTCATCTTGAAACGGATTGAGCAAAGTCTCTAACCAATCAGGATAGACAGGATAAACATGCGCACTGGCTATGACAATGAATTCATTTTTTGCTTCTTTAATTCCATAATTAAGTGACCGTCCAAAAGTAAATTCGTTTGAAGGAATTTTTACAATTTTTGCACCAAAAGATTCGGCGATGGAAACTGTTGAGTCAGTAGAACCTGAATCAACCAAAATGATTTCCACATTTTTGACAGTCTGCTGTTTGATGCCTTCAAGCAAACGTCTGATGTGTTTTTCTTCGTTATAGGCGCGGATGATGAGGGAGCAGGTCATGGGGAATCGGGAGTTGGGATTCGGAAATTGTTATTCAAGGTCGGTAGATTCGTTAGAAGGGTTTATTTCATAAGGAGCAAAGTCTTCACGAATAGAATGATTTGCACCAGGTTCATTTTGCCCTTGTTTACTGCGTTTCAAATAACCAATATAGCCATTGATTAATTGTGTCAGCTTTTCGCCGTCTTGTTCTATTGATTCAAAAAGAGTCTGAGGAATATATTTTAGTTCACAGCACAAAGCAAGATGACTGAGTGTTTCTTCAAGTGACCCGCGTGCAATATAACAAAATCGAATAATTTCTTGATAATAAAATCGTCCATAACCTTCAGCAATGTTTGCAGGAATACTGCTCGAAGCACGTCTTAATTGTTGATTCAAATTCCATTTTTCTTCGGATGGAAGTAAGGGTAAAACTTCATGGTAGATTCGCAAAGCAAATTCCTTTGCCTTCTTCCATGCTTCAAGTGTTTCTAAACTCTTAATACTCATCACAGCCTCCAAACACCAATTCCCAAATCCCGATTCCCGTAATCACCATTCACTGTCCCTTTCATAACCAAGTTTAATTAACAAATCTCCAGCAACTTTCTTAAACAAATCTTTATGTTCGTCTTTAAAATATTTTTTCCATTCGCCTGTTTTGCCTGAGCGAAAGGTTGGGGACTTGGTCGGGTTGATGGATGATTCTAAGGAGTCAAGAATCAAATCTCCCGAAGTTTGAAGCGGAACTTTATCAAGAAAATGATTCATGATGCGAGTCAATGTTTCGGCGCGGTTGTGAATCAAATCTTCAAAATGAATGGATAAAACTTCTTTTTGATTCAACCAATTAAGATAAGGGGCGAAGCGGTCTGCGATATTTGGAAATTCAATGTTTGTATCTTGCCTACCTAAAATGCTGACCTTGAGACGTTCATCAAAATCGGGAAGCGATTGATAATAGGCATGATGCACATGTTTTGATTCCATTTCGGTGACGTAAAACACATGCGAGACGACGACATCACGCGGGTCACGAAAAATAAAATACGGAATAAATTTTGGTGAGCAAACTTTTTTAATTGCATCAGGGCGAGCAAACAAATGCGCCGAAGCAATATCATTGCTTCCTAAAGAATCAAGCCAAGCCAATGCTTGTTGTGGCTCTCTTTTTTTTCCGCTTTCGCCTTCATACTCGGCATAAAACGAATGCACTCGCTTTGCATACGGCGCGACATTTGAAAAACCAAGCAAAATTTGGTCGAGCAGATGCGTGCCGCTTTTTGGAAATGAAATGCCGAGTAACGCGGGCAAGTTTCCCTGAGATTTGAAGCGCAATTTTTGAATCCGTTTTTCGGTTTGATACACAAATGAACGCAATGTTAATTTCAAAGCCATGCAAGTATTTAACCACAATTTTGTGCGACGCACTTAACCCACTTGTGGGTTTTATATTCCATGAAAACCACCATCTTCACCACCCCCATTCTCAGTTTTGTTTTACGCCAAATCAGCAATTTGATTATGTTCCTCGCAGGCTGGCGCGTGGATGGAAAATTACCGAACATTCCAAAATATGTTTTGATCGGTGCGCCTCATACCTCGAATTGGGATTTTGTACTGTTCCTCGGCATTATTTTTCACCTGAAAGTGGATGCACGTTACATGGGCAAAGCGGAGTTGTTTCGTTTTCCGTATGGCTGGTTTTTTTATTATTGCGGCGGCATCCCAGTGGATAGAAAAAAATCTACGGGTTTGGTTGAGCAAATGGTTGAAGCCTGCAACAAAAATGATAAATTTATTCTAACGATTGCTCCCGAAGGCACACGCCATAAAGTGACCGAATGGAAGACAGGTTTTCATCGCATTGCCAAAGGCGCAGGCATTCCAATTGTGATGGCAAAAGTGGATGGGGCAAAGAAGACTGTATATGTTGGTGAAGTTTTTCATCCCACTGAAAATATGGATGCCGATATGGTGTTAATCCAAGAGGCGTTTAAGGGAATCGTGGGGATTAATCCACGCAAGAAGTATATTACATTGGAGAGGTAGTCTATTTAATTTTATTCTTTCAAGAAAAAAATTAAACAATTCTATTTAATCGAATATTTTTCTTATTCAAAAGAATTGATATCCAATTAGCAGTTTGTGGTGAAAAAATAAATTTTGAGGCATTACTAACTGTTCTTCTATTAATTTCCTTTACAAACTGATTTCGTGCAATATGAAAACCAGGAGGTGCTTCCATTTTCCACTTCGCCCATAAAACAAGATTTTTTGATAATGGAAAACTTACTTCAGATTTTTCATTACCTATTCCAATTTCACTAAAGTAAAAAAGAGGGTTATCACTTGTTATGAAGGGCTGGTTATCATCATTTTTAAAGAAGCGCCATTCCATTTCTGCTAACGTTTTAACGGGCGGTCTATCAATAGCAGAAGGGATATTTTGCAACCACATTTCTTTCACATATTCATCGGCTTTATTTTTTCGAATATCGTGAAGTTCCTTAATTCTTTGTTCTACTAATTCTGCTTTATCCGGATGTTTTTCAGCTAATCTTTTAAGTTGCTTTTCAAAATCAGAAAAAGTTTTATCCAATACTTTTGGAGATTTTTCAATCATCCAATCTAAACGTTTTGGAACTCGCAGAAACATAGAAAACATATAACGAGAAAATATAAGTTTTTCATCTACTGATATATTTTGAAAATCTCGCAATTTTTTCAAAATAGAATTAGCAGCACTTTCAATATCATTCGCTAAAATAGCTTCTATTTCATCAGTATAAAGACCTTTCTCGTTTCCAATGTTCTTGACTTGGGTACGAAATAATTTATCTGTTCCTTTTTCGTAAACAAACATCATTTCAGAAGAAGGTGCCTCTGTAAAACCTTTTAAATAATATCGGGGAACATAATGGTTATGGATTTTTGGCATTTTACTCCCTCTGTAAAAACTCTTTGCCTTCCAGTACCCCATCCAAAATCACCTTCACTGACTCAGCTTCCACCAACTCATCCAACTCAAATGACTTCAACTTCGTCTGTGTTGTGCGGACAGACGGCTCTAGAAAATCTCCAAACGGCAATGATGTTTTATACAATTGATAATACAAAAATCTTCTGGCATTGCGTTTGAAATCCGCAGGGACTTCGATTTTTTCAGCCGATAAAAATCCTTTCATCTTTTTTCTTACTTCATCAATCGTCTGCGGAAAAAACACAGTGGGATATTGTGTGAATCTCGCTTTGCCTGCACATAAGACAGGTGCGCCCATAATCGAGGCTTCTAATCCGATTGTGGAGTTGTAAACCATTACAAATTTTGATTTCAAAATTAATTCATAAGAACTCAATGTTTCATTTGACGGGACAAAAATCACATTCGTCAAATTGGATACATTCTTCGCCTCCACCCAGCCTGCCACTGTTTCTCTGCTCGCCTTGCGGACACGTAGCTCATCGGGATGAGCACGGATCACAAATAAAGTTTCAGGATGTTCTTTGATCACTTCCAAAACCAAGTCCAACCAATCGAACATATCTTCAAAAACTGTATTAGCATGTGGCTGACTCGTATCAAATATGACATTTGTAAACACAGGCACGATTTGTTTGAAGCTACTAGCCTTTTGCAAAAATGACTCGTCGAGTCCTTTCATGTCCGCCCAGAATTTGATGCCCGCCATTGTAAAGTCACCTTGAAAGCGTTTGGCGAGATAATCATCTAATTTTTTGTTTTGTTCATCGTTCAATTCAAAATCGTCAGGGATGTGAATCGGATATGCTGTAGCTTCACCGTCTGTGAAATAAGCAGAGGCAGGCTGTAAACCTACTTCATGTGTGATGACTCGAATCCCACGTTTTTGTGCAATGAATCGTGCCGTTGCTTCGGGGAAAAATTGTCCGTTAAAGACAATGACTGCTCGTGGATTCGTTTCATCTAAAAACTTAGAGAATTTCTGTGCAATATTCCATGCAGAGGAAATATATTCTCTCAATAAATAACGAGTATTTTCATCATCGTTTAAATGATGGATTCGTAAAATCCAACGAAGTGCAGGTAAACATAAATTTCCAAGAGGAATGTTTTGAAATTGGAAAGTAGAAAGTTCATGGAGGGAAAGTGACAAGATACGAGATATGAGTTGTGAGTCTCGTTCAAAACCAAACCAATTGACTTGTGACCTTTGACCTGCAACATTCAACTTTTGACCTTCCAACTTTTCAACCCCAGTATATAAAGTTTTAGATTGAGATATACATGTCCTACAAGGTGGTTCTTTATAAACATTATCTCGATTCGTCCCCAACACACATTTGCTCATGCCTGCATTACAAGCAAAATACGCGACAGGGATTCCTTTCAATCGAAATGCCCATGATGCTAATAAATGAAATCCGCTATTCCAAGATAAATCGTCAATGCCTGTGGATGCTTTGAAGAAAACCACAGGTTGTCCGCTTGGTTGAGGTTCTTGCTTTGCAACTTGTTTGGCTACATTTGCAATTCTGAGGTTATTGAGTCTGCGGACAAGTCCACGTTTGATGCGCTGAGTAAAAAAATCTTTAATCATCTATGCTTTTATTGCAAATACATTTAATTGCTCATAATATGGTTTACATTCTTCCAGTAACGGCTTCAACGAATCAGGAAACGGCGTAGATTTTTTTACATATTCCCCAAAGCCTGTTGATTCATGTACCGATTTATACCAATACTTCGCCCATGAACCATCTTCAGCACGTGCGCCTGCTTTCCAACTCAACATTGATTTTTGAAAGTCAATGCCAATGCGTCCACATAACTCACTCAAAACTTTTTTCGGATTTAATAAAATTTGCTTTGAATCTAACACTGGCGGATTTTGTCCGCGTGATTTTAAATAATCCAATAACTCAATGTGCTGTTTATAACCAACATCTTGCAACATAGGTTTCTCAACCCACGCCGCATAACTCGGCAACATATCTTCAGGGTCACGAGTCAAAAGTACGTTCACTGTTTGGTTAAGAAAACTCAAGTCGAGGTTATGTAAATGATGCGTCATGTGTTTAAAAAATGCCACAGGTTTGGCATCAAATCCTAAAATCAAATCACGCACAACTTTCTCGCCATCATTTTCCATTTCTGCAATCACTTCATCCGCGCCAGGGTGATATTCTTTTGCTGGAGTTTTTGATAAGTAATGCGCATACAATGGCTCATCAAACACAGCACAATCATTTCGTTGCGCGAATGAATACATCAATGCAGTAGATATATTTCGCGGACCACTCCACAAACAGATTCTTTTTATATTAGATGACATGCTACGCCTCTTTCGCCTGTCGAACTGCTTGCTGAATTTCAGCATGATACAACGCTGACAATTTTTCCGTCATCGCACCAGACTTTCCATCACCGATGATTCTTCCATCAATTTTTGTGACGGGAGTTAATCCGCCAAATGTTCCTGTGACAAATGCTTCATCTGCACCATAGACATCAAATAACGAAAAGTTTTTTTGATAACAAGGAATATGATTATCATTCGCGACTTTAATAATTTTTCCGCGTGTGATTCCATTCATGCAGTATTGACCAGTCGAAGTCCATACTTCGCCATCTTTGACCATGAAAAAATTTGTGGCATTACATGTGGCAACAAAGCCATGAATATCAAGCATGAGGGCTTCATCTGCACCTGCTTCAATGGCTTGAACTAATGCCATGACTTCATGCAACTTGCTATGACAATTCAAACGTGGGTCAAGATAATCAGGTGAGCCGCGACGAATTGTGCTGGTAAATAAAGTGATGCCACGATTGCGAGAATCAGGGCTGGCTTGTTTATATTCGGGAATAATAACTAAGTTGGGTCCAGTGAGAACTAAACGTGGGTCTTGCGAAGGAGTTTTTTTCGTGCCGCGTGTCACCATAAATCTTACATGCACGCCATCATGCATATCATTCGCTTTAAGCGTTTGCCAGATTTTATCTATGAGTTCTTGGCGAGTCATTTTCAAATCCATGCC
>DQGV01000488.1 GCA_003524705.1 Anaerolineae bacterium
AATCCACCACCGCCGACGGGTGCAATGATGACATCTAAATTTGGAATCTCTTCTAACAACTCTAAAGTCGCTGTGCCTTGACCTGCAATGACTCGTTCATCATTATATGGATGAACAACGTTTGCTCCAGTTTCATTTTTGATTCTTTCTAAATTTGATTCTCTGGCTTCCAAAGTTGGCTCACAAAATGTGATTTGACCTCCATACCCAGCCACTGCATCTTTCTTTACTTGTGGAGCATTGTTCGGCATGACGATATAAGCAGAGATTCCACGCATTTTAGCGGCGAGTGCTAATGCTTGCGCATGATTGCCTGATGAATGTGTGCATACTCCAAGCTTTGCTTCTTCATCTGTCAATGACCAAACTGCATTTGATGCGCCACGAAATTTGAATGCTCCCACTTTTTGGAAATTCTCGCATTTCATAAATACATTCGCACCCACTTTTTGATTCAGGCTTTGATTGGTCAAAACAGGTGTGCGATGAATGTAGGGTTTGATTCGTTTTGTGGCTTCATGGATGTCTTGAATAGTGACAGTCATAAATTACTCCTGTTGAAGAGATTATAATGGGGTAAGATAAAAAATAGTCCATATAGGAGGAACGATGACAAAACATCTCAACATAAAACTAGTTATATTGTTAGGATTTGTATTATTGGCTATCAACGGATGTGCTAATAACAATCCTACATCAACCAGCATGCCGACTCAAACGCCAAGCATGACATTACCCCCAACTCTAACTGTAACTCCATTCCCATCACCAACGGCAACACCTGTCCCAGTCACTATTCAGGAGGCTATTCAACGCGGTACTTTCGCGGAATTGGAAGTCTTTAATAAAGGAGACATCTACTCTACTATTAGTTCAGGTTCAAACATAGATCAAATGATTTATCTCAGTACATTCTCGCCAGATGGTCAACAATTTGTGGCGGTTACAAAACGAGGTATCTACGCTTATGATGTCGAGTCTTGGCAGGAATTAGTATCCATTCCCCTGTCCCCAGAAGAGACGATTACTTCCATAGGTTATTCTGTGGATAGCTCTCTGTTTGCCGCGGGCGATTCAAGCGGTGTTATCACCTTTTGGAACATCCAAACATGGAAGATGCAGAACGCTTTTCAGGTTCACAAAAATGCGGTTACCAGTTTGGATATCTCCCCAGACAATATGAATTTCGTCACCATTGGGGATCAAAAGGAAATCAGCGTTTGGAACATGAGCGATGGCAGCCTGATCAAGTCTCAATTCCGCAGCAACAATGCAGGACCTGCCTATTATTCACTGGATGGGAAATGGATATATATATCTGAGGCAAGTCAAGGTTTAGTTATTTGGAGTTCTGAAGACCTAACACTGACCAATCGCTTACGTCAACTTGGGCGAAGACCACCTTCGCAAGCGGTGTCGCCTTATACTAATACTATCGCCGTTTACGGATTTGACACCATCACACTATACGACTTTGACAAGAAAGAAACCTCCAATGTGGAGTTGGATAGAAGGCATTCAGATCCAACCCGAATGACATTTTTGGATGAAAAGACATTAATGGTGAAATTTTTCCGATATGATGATTATTATTTAGTTGACTTGGAATCTCATGCTTTTACCACTCTATCCTTAGAAGCATTGAGCAAGAAAGCGTTCAAAAACCCCGAGTTTTTTCATATTCTTAAAAGTGAAGAAATAAAACTGCTTGGATTTGAGGAATTGGGAAGTATCAAGGATATAACTCCAGACGGAACTCAACTGATACTTTCAGGATTTTCTGGAGCATCAAGCGGAGTATTTGACTTAAATCAAAAAACAATGAAAATGCTGACTGTTCAGGAATTCCCGTGGGGAGATTCTGTATTCCTATCGGATGGTACTCTAGCTGGAGTGGATTGGATTCGCTCAACGCGCACTACAATTTCAGGCAAAATGCCACCGGGCGAATTCACCATTACCATATTGTCTCCAGATTCTCAGTTTGCCGTGAAATCAAAGATAAAACAAAAGTACGATCTTTCAGATTACATAGATAGAGTCACGATATCTCCAACTGGGAAAATTCTAGTAGCTGGCACAACAGATGGAAATCTCTATTTGTGGAACCTGGACACCAAAGAACTAATCGCGACAATTAGAGCTCATAATAAAGTTTCTGAACCTTTCGGCTTTTACAATGCCTATCGGGGATTATCCTTCGATGAAGACGGTTCTCACCTGGCAACTTGGGGACTGGATGGCACAATAAAAGTCTTTAATATGGAAGACTTATCTGAACTTATCGCCATTTATGGGGAGCGGTGGAATGCTTGGGTGCAGCCAGTATTCTCGCCAGACGGCAGCCATTTAGCATACGTTAGTTCAGATGGTAGTATTCGTCTGGTTTCAATCTTAAATGATGACGCACCTAAAGTTTTCAGGGAAAATATCAATAAAGTCAGTTCAATCGCCTTTTCAGCGGATGGAACCTTGTTATTTTCCGGAGATTTTAATGATGATTGGCATAATCCTGAGCGTCAGAGTAAATTGAAGGTCTGGTCAATTAGTGATGAGAGATTGCTATTGGACTTGCCACAAAATAATTACATCTTATCATTGCTAGTTTCCCCAGATGGAACCCACTTATACGTACACGACGGGGATGGTGTAATCAGTGTATGGGGGCATGACCCTGAAAAGCAATAAAACGAAATAATCTAAACAAAAGCCCGCATTCACAATGCGGGCTTTTTACTAAATGAAGAGATTATAATTAAGCAAAATGTAGTGACAAATTTATATAAACAAATAAGCCATGTTACAAACGTGACCTACAATGAGGAAAAGAAATGACACGATCATTTATTGAAGTATCACCAGAATCTGATTACCCGATTCAAAATTTACCCTATGGAATTTTTTCGACGAAAGAGAATCCAAATCCGCGAGTTTGTACACGGCTTGGTGATTTTGTGATTGATTTAGCAATGTTGGATGAAGATAATTTTTTTGGTAAACAATACAATTTATTTAATGAGGCATCATTAAATAAATTTATGTCCGCGGGGAAAAGTGTATGGAAGGAAGTGCGTGGGCGATTGACCGAGTCGCTGAGCAGTAACAAGCATCCCCTTAAAAAAGAAGCGATGCATTTAATCCAAAATGTGAAATTGCATTTACCTGTATCCGTTGGTGATTACACAGATTTTTATGCGTCGCGTGAACATGCCACCAATGTTGGCACCATGTTTCGCGGAAAAGAAAACGCGCTCATGCCCAATTGGTTGCATTTGCCTGTCGGTTATCATGGGCGCGCGAGTTCGGTTGTGTTATCAAACACAAATGTGATTCGTCCGCGTGGGCAAGTGGCAGTGAAAGATTCTCCGCCAGAATTTACAGCAAGCAGGCAATTGGATTTTGAATTGGAGATGGGTTTTTTTGTTGGAAAAGAAAATCATTTGGGCGAACCAATCAAAATTGAAAATGCACACGAACATATTTTTGGCATGGTGTTGTTGAATGATTGGAGCGCGCGCGATATTCAAGCGTGGGAGTATGTGCCGCTTGGTCCGTTCCTTGCGAAAAATTTTGCGACTTCGATTTCTCCATGGGTGGTGACGATGGATGCTTTAGATTCATTTCGCGTGCCGACTCCCAAACAAGACCCAACGCCTCTTTCTTATTTGAAACCCTTCGATTCAACTCAGGGCAAGCCTGTTTCTGCAAGTGGAATTGATATTACGCTTGAAGTATTTTTGCAAAGCGAAAAAATGAATGAACCACAATTGATTTCAAATTCAAACATGAAATATTTATATTGGAGCATTGAGCAGATGCTGGCGCATCATACAATCACGGGATGCAACATGCGCGTCGGTGATTTGTGTGGCACAGGCACCATCAGTGCGCCTTATGAAAATGGATATGGCTCGATGCTTGAGTTAACGTGGCGTGGTGAAAAACCGATAAAGTTATCCAGCGGTGAAGAGAGAAAATTTTTGCAAGATGGTGATACAGTTATTATGAAAGGTTATTGTCAGGGAGATGGATATAGAATTGGTTTTGGCGAAGTGATGGGGAAGATATTACCTAATACATAGTTTTGCTTCGCAGGGTCTCAGACCCTGCGAAAGCGAGAAAATATTTTTACTTACCAGTGAGCAGACTAACGACAAATATCAATACGGCGGCTCCAATCACTGCTACGAGTAGACTCCAAAAATCAATGCCAGTGACGCCCTGATAGCCAAAATAATTCATAATGGCGCCACCTAAAAACGCACCGACGATGCCATAAATTACATTGGCAATTCCGTTAATTTTTTTATTTCTGCCCATGATGATGCTGGCAATCCAACCTGCTACCCCGCCGAAAAATATCCATAAAACAACTTCCATTAAGTCCATGTAAGCCTCCGATGATTAAGATATATTTTATATTATACACTTTGTTGATTCAATTGAAATGCTATAGATAAAAAAATAACCTTACCGATAACAGTAAGGTTATTTTTTTCTTGATTATCTTTTAGCGGCGGACTAAGCCAACCACAAAGAGCAATACGATTGCTCCTAAAATGGCGACAAGCAAACTGTTTAAGTTAAAACCTGTTACACCTGCCGCGCCGAATTGATTCATAATCCAACCGCCGATGAACGCGCCGATGATCTCGTTCATGAGCGCGAGGCCGTAGCCCTTGTGCGCGCCGAAG
>DQGV01000239.1 GCA_003524705.1 Anaerolineae bacterium
GATAAATTATTGAAAGGCAGAACCGCCATCATCATTGCCCATAAACTTGACACCATCAAACGCGCAAACGATATTTTGATTTTAGAACGCGGCAATGTGCTTGAATATGGAAATCGAAAAGAACTTGCAGAGAATCCAAATTCACGTTTTTATCAACTTCTGCAAACTGGAATGGAAGAAGTACTTGCTTAATTGCTCGCCACAGAGAATTACGAGAAAACCCTCAAAAAATCTCTGTGAACTCTGTGCGCTCTGTGGCTAATGCTCTTATAAGGAAATTATTATGACTGAAACAACTCTCAACCAAAACGAAAACATCCCATCCCTCCCAGCATGGAAAGTCATCTGGGAAATGATTCGCTTCCGCCCGTGGCTCGACTTCATTGACTTCATCAGTGTGGCATTGATTCGCTTTTGTTGGCAAATTGCACCTGCATTAATCATCAAAGCATTTTTTGATTACGTCACTGGCGCAACTCAACTTACATTTGGCATTTGGGCAATCGTCGCATTTCTAGTCGCCACATGGATCGGACGTGTCATCGCAAGTTATGGGTTTTATTATGCAGATGTGCCCATTTTCGCAGAGATGAATACTCTCATACGAAAAAATTTGTTGACTCATATTTTGAAACGTCCAGGCGCATCACAATTACCTGATTCTCCAGGTGAAGCCGTTAGCCGTTTCAAAACAGATGTGGACCAAATTCCATTGTTTGTGATTCTCATCAACGATATTCTGGTTGGTGTAGGCATCATTGCTTATGCAATTTTCTTGATGGCACAAATCAGCGTCTCGGTGACTATCATGGCATTGATTCCATTAATCATCGTTGGCATTGTTGCAAATATTGCTACAAAAAGAATCGAACATTATCGCACTGCTTCACGTCAAGCCGCAGGCAACGTCGCTGGTTTCATCGGTGAATTTTTTGGTGCAGTGCAAGCTGTCAAAGTTGCAACCGCTGAAAAAAATATCATCAATCATTTTCATAAAATTAATGATGAACGTCGTGTATTAACTGTTCGCGAAAAATTATTTGATGATGTGCTCGGTTCCATTTATCGCAACACATCCACACTTGGCACTGGCGTTATCTTAATTCTGGTTGGTCAATCGATGCGCGAAGGAAATTTCACACTCGGTGATTTTTCGCTCTTCGTTTATCTGCTCGTTAGCATGGGTGATCTGACAACTTTTGCTGGTATGTTGTGGGCGCGTTACAAACAACTTGAGGTCTCCGTCAAACGCATGTATCGCCTCATGGAAAATGCGCCACTTGATGCACTCGTCAAACATAGCACTGTGGATTTTTCTGCGCCATTGCCTGAAGTTAACTATGATGAAAAAACCGCCTCAGACCGACTGGATGAATTGGTTGCTGACCATTTAACATTTCACTACCCTGATTCATCCAACGGCATCGAAGACATTTCTCTCAAAGTCAAACGCGGCTCATTGACAGTCATCACAGGTCGCATTGGTTCTGGTAAAACAACTTTATTACGAACAATGCTTGGCTTATTACCTGCTGAGTCAGGCACAATTAAATGGAATGATAAAGTAATACAAGACCCAAGTAACTTTTTCATTCCGCCACGATGTTCTTACACAGCACAAGTTCCACGCTTGTTTAGTAATACATTACGAAACAATATTTTGCTCGGTATGAATCGCAGTGACGATGAAATTTACAAAGCCGCAAAACTTGCCGTCATGGATCGTGACCTTGAACAACTCGATGATAATCTTGAAACAATGGTTGGTTCACGAGGTGTTAAATTATCTGGTGGTCAAATGCAACGAACCGCCGCCGCCAGAATGTTCATCCGTGAACCTGAACTTGTCGTGTTTGATGATTTATCCAGCGCGTTAGATGTTGATACAGAAAAGCAACTCTGGGAACGAATCTTTGAATCAGGCAAAGAGATGACTTGTTTAGTAGTATCCCATCGCCGTCCGTTGTTGAGGCGCGCTGACCATATCATCGTCTTGAAAGATGGCAAAATAGAATCCGAAGGTACACTTGACCAATTATTATCAACAAGCCAAGAAATGCGTGAATTGTGGAAGTTGGAAGAAAATTAAATAAGAAAAGGAATATCTCTTATGAAAACAGCAAAATGGTGTTTACAGGTTTTAGTTGCGCTTTATTTTCTTATCAATCTAACATTTCCAGTTTCTGCTGAAACTTCTAAAGACGTTTCTTATGCAGACAACTTAGAAGTCTATGTAAAAAATCAAATGGAAACATATAAGATTCCTGGCATGTCCATCGCCATTGTTAAAGATGGTCAAGTTGATTATGTACAAGGCTTTGGCGTGAAAAATCCCAATGGAGAAAGAGTAACTCCTGATACACCATTCTTACTCGCTTCTGTTAGCAAGTCGTTTACAGCAGTCGCCATTATGCAATTAGCAGAAGATGGCAAACTCAACCTAGATGACCTTGTTATTAAACATCTGCCATGGTTTGATGTGGCAGGAGATGGCGAAAATCAAATCACAATTTCGCACCTTTTGTATCACACCAGCGGATTCACTGAATTAGGCGGTGTTGAAGCGATTCTCATACCCGATGAAGAAAATGCTTTAGAACTTGGCGTACGCAATTTAGCATCTGTCGAACTTGCTTCTAATCCAGGCGAACAATTTGAATACTCAAACTTGAATTACAACATTCTAGGTCTTATTGTTCAAGAAGTATCAGGACAAACCTATGAAGAGTATATTGAACAACATATTTTTACTCCTCTTGAAATGAATCATTCTTTTACTTCGATGACTGAAGCCCGAGAAAACGGCGCAACAAGCGGATATTATCCATTCTTTGGCATTCCGATTGTTTATGATAACTACATGGTTTCTTCGAGATCCACCTTAACCGCAGGAGGGTTATGGTCAAGCGCTTCTGACATGAGCCAATACATGCTTGCCTATCTCAATAGTGCTGAAACTGAAAATTTAATCTTGTCTTCGGCAAGTGTTTCAAATTTATTTGAAATTGGCTTTGAAATTGAGCCAGGCTATGGCTATGCTATGGGATTATTTCATGCCGATGGCTTTTTGGATAAGGAATTACTAGGAGCCCTAAATACTGAATTGAGTCAATATGAGCATGAACAATTGAATACATATTGGCATGAAGGCGATTGGGCA
>DQGV01000252.1 GCA_003524705.1 Anaerolineae bacterium
TGGAGATTCAATCACAGGAATTGCATGACCAGTAACTTTTCTCGCAGTTTCAATTACTTCACGCACAGAAAAACCATTGCCACTTCCCACGTTATAAATTAATTTATCTTTTTTATCCAAAGCGTTCAAAGCCAATGTATGGGCTGAAACCAAATCCGCAATGTGAATGTAATCGCGGATGCAAGTTCCATCAGGCGTTGGGTAATCGGTTCCATAAATCGTTGCAGATTCTGCTTGACCTAATGCAATTTGCAGAACACGCGGAATCAAATGTGATTCAGGTTGATGCGCTTCACCTCTGCCCGGCAATGCGCCACACGCGTTGAAGTATCTCAACGCCGCAAAATGTAATCCATGAATGCTACGATACCATTCTAAAGTTTGTTCGGTCATCAACTTTGTGTGACCATATACATTTGTCGGTCCAAGTGGTGATTCTTCGGTCAATGGTTCTTCACTTGATTGATACACCGCCGCCGTAGATGAAAATACAAATTTTTTCACACCGGTTTGTATAGCCGTTTCCATCAAACTTAAAGAGTTTGTAAAATTATTTCTAAAAAATTTACCGGGGTCTTTCATACTTTCGCCCGCTTCAATAAACGCCGCAAAGTGCATGACTGCATCATATTTTTTAGATGTTAATGCTTCAGCAAGTGCATGTGAATCATCTAACGAAGCATGGATAAATTCCGCTTCTTTCGGCACTGCGGCTTGATGGCCCGTCACCAGCGAGTCATACACGGTGACATGGTTCCCTGCTTTGATTAATGCTTCTGCTGTAGCAGAGCCAATATACCCCGCCCCGCCTGTTACAAAAATATTCATTCAATCTCCTATTTAATAACAGACCCTAAAGGTCTGAATGTTGTTTTATGAAATTAAAATATCAAAAAGACCTTTAGGGTCTCTTTTAACAATTATATCTTACGGATTTTCTATCCATGCCTGCACATACCATCTTATATATTCTTCCACATGTGCTGACCAGTATTCTTCTGAATGTGCACCTGCATAAAAATGGGTTTCATGGATATAACCATTGCGTGTGAGAATTTCTTCAAACACTAAAATACTTTCGAGTTCTCGGTCATTGTCGCCTACATCCATCCACAAACGTGGACGAGATTCTTCAGGAATATTTTGAATTACTTTTTCTATTGAAGCAGAGTCATCTTTGAAAATAGCAGGTGAATGTAAACCTAGCGAACCAAATAAGGTTGGATTTTGTAAACCGAGTTGTATTGTCCAGCCGCCACCGCGAGACAAACCACCTAATGAACGATATTGAGTTTCTGTCATTGTGCGATAATTTGAATCTATATAAGGGATGAGATGATTAATCAACCTATCTCCAAAACCTGCACCGGCTGGTAAATTCCAGAATCTATCGTCAGGGAATACAATGATGAAAGGAATGCTCTCACCTGAGTGAATCAATCTATCTGCAATTTGTGGAACGCCAAGTCTCACCCACTGGTCTTGATTGTAGGTTTGTCCATGTAGTAAGTATAAAACGGGGTACGTTTTATCGGTTAATTCTGTATAACATGGTGGCAGATAAATCAAAAACTCTTGTGGTGGATTTGTAGTTGAGAGGACATCGGCTTTAATTTCGCCGGGTTGTGTCAAACAACCTAGCGGAGTTGGCGTAAATGTCGGCGGGATGGGACTAGGTGTAAATGTTGAGGTTGCTGTTGGTGGTGGCGAGGTAAATGTTGGGGTTAAAGTAATTTCTGGGGAGGAGGAACAGGCTGAAATTAAGAGGAGAAGCGGGAAAAATATCATAATTGAAATTGCTTGACGGTTCATCATCCTTCGCATTATACTCGGCGGGCTTGATACGTTTCGGGGCGTAGCGCAGTCCGGCTAGCGCACTTGCTTTGGGAGCAAGGGGTCGGAGGTTCAAATCCTCTCGCCCCGACAAATTTTTCAGCGAGGTGATTTGTGGTCGTAGGTTTCTCCATTGAGGAGACGATGCAAATCCTCTCGCCCCGACAGAAAGACCACGTTATATTTTCATAACTGGTCTTTTTCATTTAATTCCTTGTGTTAAAATATAGTTACGAAGAGGAAAACAATGGCAAAGAAAATTGATGGTTTAATTGAAGCGGCTCGTTTTAAGAATGGGCAAATTACTTTTGTGCGTGCCTATGAACGGCGCGGTTTTACATTTTCAGACTGGGTTTTGCTAGACCGAAAAACTTTGTTAGAACGACTAAGAAAAGGAAAGAAGTTTGTAACGGGCTCACGACAAGATTTTTTAGCCAGTACATTTAATACCTCAAAGCCCGTTATACTTGTAAAAGAAAATGGACATGAATATATTGCTACGCATGAAAATGCAAAGCGTGATGAATTGGAAAACGTTCCATTTTTCTAAATCGTTATGAGAATTATAGATAAAACTCCGCTTCAAGATGCATCTGGCAATATTAGTTTCTTTGCCCGTATTCAAGGTACATTGAAATACGGGTTTAATTGGTATCCAGAACTTGAAGCACAAAAAGTTGTCATTGGGCAATTAGATAAATTACTAGAAAAAGGATTTGTGTTAATTCGCAATTTTCCTTTGCCCGATAGCCCCATTCTGATTCCGATGATTTTGATTGGGCAAGGTAGCCTTTCTGTTATTTTGGCAACTCCGGTCAAAGGTCATTTTGAAGCGGTTGGTTCTGAATGGAATCGTCTCATCAATAATGGTAGTCCAGCGCCAGAACGCAGAAATCTTTTAGATTTAATTGCAAAACTCACACGTGCCTTTCAAAGGTATCTTGAAAAAAATAATATCCATGTAGATGTGCCAATAGAGGCTGTATTAATCGCCAGCGACCCCGGCGCACAAATTGATTCATTACGCCCGATTGCTCGCGTCTTACGAAGTGATGCCATCAAAACATTTGCTACTACCTTATTACAAGAACGCCCTGTTATGCGCCCAGAAAATGTTTATGCATTGGCAGATAGAATTGTAGATCCTAAACCAATAGTAGATGAAAGTGCCAACGCTTCTTTAACCGACGGGACACCTGCCTCTCGCGCCCAAGCCATTTTCAACGCCTCAACACAAGGCGATGCGGTTCCAAATCAACTTCGTGAATCCAGCCCAGCAAGACCGCTTCCTAAATCTGCGCCTAAAAAATCAAGCAAATTAAACAGAACCCAAATTATCTTGTTAATCGTTATGGGTGTTATGGAGTGTTGTGTGATTGCCGCAGGGGCTTATGTTTTATTTTTACTAAATTAAATTGAACACGCCGTTTCTTTCTGTCATCATCCCTGCTTATAACGAAGAAAACCGTCTCCCGCGCACATTGGAGAAAGTTTTAGAATTTTTAAACAAGCAAAATTACTCTTTTGAAGTTCTCGTGATTGAAAACGGAAGTTCAGACCGTACATTTGATGTCGCCCAAGAACATGCACAAAACCATTCAAGTGTTATTGTATTAAAAGAAGGTCAACGCGGAAAAGGCAATGCTGTGCGACGTGGCATGTTAGAAGCCCAAGGGGAATATCGCTTTATCTGTGATGCTGACCTTTCGATGCCGATTGAAGAAGTAGCAAAATTTATCCCGCCACAATTAACGGATTTTGATATTGCTATCGGTTCACGGGAAGCACTTGGTGCAGTTCGTTATAACGAACCTTCGTATCGTCACCTTGGCGGGCGGGCGATTAATCTCATCATTCGTTTGTTCATTCTTTCAGGCTTTCAAGACACCCAATGTGGATTTAAATGTTTTCGCGCACAAGTGGCTGAAGATTTATTCCGCCAGCAGACATTAACAGGCTGGTCTTTTGATATTGAAATTTTATATCTGGCTCGTAGAAAAAAATTACGCATTAAAGAAATTCCGATTGATTGGTATTTCTTTGCAGATAGCAAAGTCAATGCCATTCGTGATGCGCTTAAAATGATAAGTGACATCTTCGTGATTCATCTCAATGCCATACGCGGAAAGTATGATTTCAAAACCTGATTTGACCTATGAAAAAAAATTATGGTCTGCCTGTAATTACATTGCGGGATTAGATGAAGCCGGGCGTGGCGCATTGGCTGGACCTGTATACGTCGGTGCAGTGGTATTGCCCAAAGAAAAATCTATCATCAATCAATTAAGTGGGGTACATGATTCAAAACTATTGAATCCGAAAAAACGAAATCTATTAAGTCTGCAAATCAAAAAAAGTGTGTTGGCGTGGGGAATCGGGTTTTCCACAGCCGAAGAAATTGAC
>DQGV01000386.1 GCA_003524705.1 Anaerolineae bacterium
GAAACTGGAATAAAAAAATATCTATTGAAAGTCTAGAGAAAGATAATCTGGAGAAGATGAAATGACAGCATATTATCCAGATTCAATTCCTAGTTATCCAACCCTTGCTAATGGTGTTGATTATGTTTTAGCTGAACATCAAAACACAAAGCGAGACGAGATTGTTGCGATTGCAACAGAGCTTGGAACAAATCCAAAAACAATTACAGACGCAACAACCCCAACTGCAACGCCTGATGATGTTGCGCAGTATTTGGACATGGTTGCTACTCAATTAAAGGCAATCCTTGGAGAAAGTAATTGGTATTCAACACCTAGAGCAAATTTATTTAACTTAGCAAATACAAGGATACATGGTGCTCGGTTAATTTGGAACAGTGTTAACAGTCTATCAGTTGATATTGGCTCTTGTTATGCTGAAAATGGGGATTTTATCAACATCACCGGCACTTTGACTGCATCATCACTTAGCCTTAGTAATTCAACTTGGTATCACATTTATGTTTACTTGAATTCTGGCGTGCCTGCAATGGAGGTTGTTACCACCGCGCCCGTAGCGTGGAAAGGGAGTGCGTACAGTAAAAAAGATGATACGTCGAGGCGTTATGTGGGGAGTGTAAAAACGAACTCAAGCGGTGAAGTAATAAACTTTTTAATGTCGGGGAATCAAATTAGTTATCGTGCTAATTCTATCGTATCACCATTGCGCGTGTTAAATGGTGGGAGTGCGACATCTGAGACAACTATTGATGCTTCAGGTATCGTTCCAGTAACTGCTCGCATTGCTATTTTGAGAATTTTTAATGGAGCGACCTCCGCCGGCTTTTTTATTACAGGTACATCGGATGACGGTATTACTATAAGTTCTACGGTTGGAGTAACCATTACAGGATTGGGGTCAACAACAGTGTGTCCTCATCCGTTAGATGCTTCACGAGCTCTAACTTACTTGTATAGCACCACCCCTTCGGGCGGCGCTGCGGTAGCCTATGTAGATGTTTATGGATACATCTTGGAGAGATGAAACATGAAAAACCTAATAACTATTTTACTGTTCTTATTACTTGTGCCTTTTACGAAAGTGCAAGCACAGACATTGACTGATAGTATCGGTGTAAATGTTCAGCAAACAGGCAGAGTGTTTTATGTGAATAGCCTGACAGGTGTAAATAACACTACCTGCTCACAAGTTAATCCTTGTAAGACTTTTAATCAAGCCCTTGCTTTAGCACAGGCAGGGGATACGATTTATCTTGAAGGCACTTTTGAACCAATTATGGTTACAAAAGGCGGTTTGACCATTGAGGGCATTGGAAGTGGTGCTTATATTGAAGGTGCAAACAGTAATGTATCTCGATGTGTTCAGATTGGGAGCGGTGAATTAAAGCCGACTGCACCTAATACGACCATCCGAAATGTGACTGTTAGAAACTGTAGAAGCCATGCGATTATTTCATACTCGCCAAACACAATAGTTGAATATTCCACAATTATTGATAGTGTGTTAGAGGCTAAGAACGGCGGTTTGTTTGGGTCTTGTATAAAAGGCTCACAAGGGGCGGCGAATATGATAATCCGCTACAACATCGTGATTAGATGTTGGGGTGAAGGAATTGCGCTCACCATTGTTGAAAGCCTCTTTGCACAGATTTACGGGAATGTTGTTCATAATACCCGTTCGGTTGGAATCTATATTGACAACTCAAATAATGTAGAAGTATTCGGAAATATTGTTGTTTGTGACAATCCATTATTCCAACAAAACGGGCAATATTCAGTGGCAATCGGCATGAGCAATGAGCCATATAATTATTCGCCTTTCTATTGGACGGTTGGAATTTTGAATAATATCAAAATCCATAACAACATCGTGAACGGGTGCAAGGATGGTGTTTATTTCTTCCGTTATCCCGGTATTAGTGAAGGGGCGAAGAATGTCACTGTTACACACAATACAATTGTCAATACAACTGGCGGAATCGGTTTTGATTCTGGCAACGGGCAAATTAATCTACAAGTGAGAAATAACATTACGAGAAATGTTTATTTTGCTTCATCGGTTGGTGCATCACAAAGTAACAACCAGCCCGCTAATGCCAACACGTTCGCAGTAACCCCAAATGGACTTGATGCAAATACTTATCGCTTACGAACGGAAATTTCCGTTCCTGATTTTGGAATCGGGACTGATTTCTTCGGCGTAGTCAGAAACAGCCCTATCAGTATCGGGGCGATTGAGTTCATCGGCTCAAATGTGACGTTGACACCTAGTGCGACTTTCAGTGTGCCGACTGTGACGAATACTCCGATTTATACAGCAAGCCCAACTATAACGAGGACTATCACGCCAACCCGAACAATGACAAGCACGCCGACTGTGACACGCACGGCAACTGGAATTCCGAGTAACACGCCGACACCGCTTGTTATTGGTACACCCTATTTGATGTGTACGGTTGAGCCGATTGGTACACCCTATTTGATGTGTACGGTTGAGCCGACAAGAATCGCTTGTGAGATAAAGCCGTGAAGTTTTGTTTTCCAGATGTGAGTTTCTATCAATATGGATATATTGACCCGCCAAGAGATTGGACGGTAGATAGATATATCCGTTTTGATGTAATGCGCCAAATGACCAGCGCGGTGATTATTCGCGCAGGACAAAACCTGTGGAAAGACCGAGCCTTTGATATTTCATGGAAGGCGGCGAAAGATGCAGGTTTAGCACGTGGGTCATATTGGTTTTATGACTCAAGAGTCCACCCGAAGCGACAGGCTGAATTGTGGGTTGAGGCGTTGGGTTGGGACTTGGGAGAGTTGCCGCTGTGGTGCGATTTTGAGGACAACTATCAAGGTCAATTTGCTGGATGGAAGCATTGGTTTGATTTCATCGAACGTTTGAAGGAATTGGTCAGCCATAAGCAGATTGGTATTTATACAGGTTATTACTATTGGTTGGAAAATACGATTGCGAAGGCGATTCCAAAGGCATCGTTAAATTATTTCAAACAGTATCCGTTGTGGATTGCGGCTTATAACAATTTTGAGCCGACTGTGCCTGCTCCGTGGACGGATTGGTCGATTTGGCAATACACGGATAATGGCGACGGCAAGCCTTATGGCGTGGCGAGTAATAACATTGATTTGAATTATTTCAATGGAAGTGAGGCGGAGTTTTATGAATTTTTTGGAGTGACAACCCCACCCCATCCCTCCCCAAATCAAGAGCATGATTTGGAGAGGGAGCATTGGCAAGTGAAAGCGATTTATCAGAATAAAGAAGTTGAATTAAAGGAGAAATGATATGAGCAATACACCTGTTAGTAATGATGTACCACGCAGAATTGTTTACGAATTAATGACAAAGGAAGAAAAAGAATTATTTAACATAGTTGGCGAAATAGAGAAACTAGGTGCACACCCTCTACTGACTGATTGCGTGGTTTTACTCATTGATGCAAGACGCAAATTATCTGATTGGGTAGACCTTGAAAGTTCAAATAATAAGGAGATTTGATATGTACGAATATAAAACCACTTGGACTAAGGGAATGAACACTCGACCTAACCATAATGTAAATAATGCGCCTAATGGCACAGTTGCTTATGGTGAAACTGTGAAGGGCGTTGAGTTATGGACGGCTACGGCTGATGGAAGCAATGTTAAGAAAGGCGACCAATGGGTGCGTTTGGAATCGAACGTTACAAAGTGGGTTGCTGTAATTCACATGGGTACTGTGTATGGGATTGTTAAGTTAATTGGTGAAAACCCTGAACCTGAACCAGACCCTGAGCCGACACCCGTTGAGTTGTACCCTGACTTTATGATTGGTCCCGTTGATAAAACAGGTCAACCATTAGCACCTGCGAAGCGATACAGAGTCGTTGAAGAATAATGATAGATTATCAAATCACTGCTGTTTATGAAGATAAACAGAAAGAATTAACTCGTCTTTATCCACGCCCTGATAAAAATTTGAGCGTAGATTTATCTGCTGGGGATTGGTGGCGGGTGAGGCATGACTTTGAACGCTTCGATCATGGATTTCAAGAGAAGCCGTTTAAGTATGGTAAACCACGTCAGCTGTTAGGTGGATATGAGCAGAAAGACCCAATGCCACAGACTCAAATGACATGGCAGTTGCCGCGCTCCGATGGTGGCTTTACGCCATTCACTAAGGCATGGCAGTTTTTGTATTATGAATTGCTCGAATGGGCGATTGGCGGAAGGCTTGAAAAAGGAAAGCCGACTGGCAGATATTGGCAGAAGATAAACGGCAAGAAGGTTTATGTAAAAGACAATCCTTATGCGAGGGTTGAGTACACGCCTTACTCGATGATGGAAGTTTGGGAAGATTTATTCAGTGACAGTGTGGCACTGACCGATGGACATGCGTTTGATAATGGGCGTGCTGATTATGTGCAGGGCAGGAATCTATCTGCTCCGCCGATGGATATAAAGCGTTTGCTATTTGGTCATACGGTGTTAAATAAAATTGGCATTGATGGCAAGTACACCATGTATGAGGCACTTGACCCACGCTTTCCGCCGCTGACTTTGAATTGGATACTTACGAATAAGCCACATTTGATTCAGTGGACGAATGAAATTGGCTGTGAGGATAATCAGAAGTTAGCTGATGGTCGTTGGGTGGTGGCGATGTTCCCGAAATTCAAACCTGCCTGTGATTACTTTGGATGGGAACGTGTAGGTGTGCCTTATTTTGTTTTAGGGCATGGTGGCTGGAATATTGTTGAAACTGAACGGTTGATGAAGCTAAAAACGGCTGAGTATACGCCGTATGTGCCGTGAAATTATTAGGTTTTGTTATATTCATAACATCTTTCACATGCGTATTGACCGTCATCTAACTTTATTAAGTTTCTATCAATAATGTCTTTTACATTTCTAAATACATGCTCGCAAAAAACACATTTTTCACCAATGTATTTCGATAGGGTGACTTCGTATAATCCACTTATATTCTCTTGTGTAATCTTAACAATTGAACCCAATGACGTTTCAGTCACATCTTCAATTTTCGGTAAATTGAAAATACCATAATAGGTAATATCAAGTTCTTCATCTGTTAGGTGGGTATATCCTTGCGTGACTTGGATGTTGACGTGACGTGCGGCTTCTTGGGCTTTCTTTAGATTGTTTGTAGCGCGGAGAACTTTTGTGACAAAGTAATGCCTGAATGTATGTGGGGTGATGGTGCCGACTTTTTCTGTTCCTAGTATTTTTTCAACCCATTCTTCAACGATATTTCTGCCCGTTGTGGTGGTGATTGGCTTTATTTTTTTTCCTGCACCTTTGTCGTGACGTGCAAAAAGGGGAAGTGATGCCAGAGGGCGACCCGAACCACCATCCAGTGAGGAGCGATGCGATAGATATTCTTTTATGTAGGTTATCGAGCGATTTGAAAATCGAACGACTGCTTGTTTGTCACCTTTGCCGATGATTATCGTTTTTTGGTTGGTCCAGTCAATTGAACCTCTTAATAGGTTGCAGGCTTCATGGACCCGCAAGCCGGTATCAGCTAAACTAATAAGAAAGGCGCGGTCTCGAAGTGAGATTAAATCAGTAGATGTATTTTTTTCGATTTCTGAAATTAGTTTCTCGATGTCTGTTTGGTCAAAGTAGGGTATGCGTTGACCTTGCGTGCGGGTATTGTGTTTGACGATGTATTCAAGGCGTTGGAAATTGATTTTGACCAGGTCATGTGCAGCGCAATATTTTAGAAGCCCGACCAAGGCGGTGACGTAGATTTCTTCGGTGTTAACTTGATAATCTTTTAGACTTTCGATAAAGCCTTCGGCAACAAGTTCGTTGATTCTGTTAATGGGGAGCTTGTCCGGGTTGACATTTTTTGTCAACAAGAATTCTTTGAAACGGTCTAAGCCCTTTTTATATGTGCGTGCGGTCTCTTCTGAGCGAGAACGTTTCACGCTACTAAGGTACTGGTTTATGGCTTGGGAAATGGTTTTTTCAGTCATATTGTTGGTTATGGTAGGAATACTTACCGAAAGCATTATATCAGAAAGCTAGGAATGCACTTCCCCTTCGATAGAAAGTGTGGCTTTGCTTATATTGCGTTCTACAAGTATTTCATCATCTTCTTGTAGAATCATACAATCTCTTGAGTCAGCAGAAAAGCCGAGAGTGACAAATACTCCCCTTTTCATTACTCTTATAATCTTTCTGCCAGCATGTATGTCGCCGACTATTAGGTCTTTCGCTGGAATTGAAATTTCCATTAACTTGCGCCTTGCACAGTTCTACAATCTCGGTGGTGAACGCCAAAGGAAACAAACGAAGCACAACAAACGGGTTCTGAAAGCAAGTCATTTGTGCGCTTTGTTAGCCAGCTTTCAACCTCTTGGTAGTTTGTTAACCAAATACAATCTTGCCTATGAGTTTTATCAGGAAAATCACCATTGTATTTACTGCCACAGTGCCAGCAAGTGAAATCAAAATCCCCAGTTACTTTCCATGGATCAGAGATCCACAATGCAACCTTCAACATTTTTGTTTTATCTTCATCCATTTTATTACCTCTTTATTAATAGTCCAATCAAAATAGAAAATGCGAAAGCGTCAAAGATAAATTCCAAACCACATAAATAGTAAACTTTGGCTACGTCGTAATCATATTGCTTGACCAATTTATCAAAGAAGAAAATTAAGATAATCATTTATATAAACCTTCCACGCGCACGCATTGATTGTTTGACTCTTTTGTTGGGATGCCCGATGTGAAAGCCATTACAAAACTTACATTTGTAGGCGTTCATGGTGTGACCAAAAGAAAGCATGTGAGCGTATGCGGCGCGGTTTGCGGTTTGATAGTCTTTATGCCTGACCTTACCTGCGCATGACTTTCTACGAAGTTTTCTCTTGGAGGACATTTGATTCTTTCCATTGTAGATAGGATGGGAATTTGTAAACCCAGACCCAAGGATTAGAAGCGACTGGATATTTGTCGCCGTTTAGTGTGTCCCATAGTTCGTAGTACCAATCACGGGGAAACCCTTTAATATCTCTTGGACAACCTTCCGCCCAAGCATCTTCGTTGGTTATGTATTGAACTCGTTGAATTTCAATAAACCTTGTG
>DQGV01000230.1 GCA_003524705.1 Anaerolineae bacterium
ATCAAACTTTAAGTAGCATGAAAAAAAATTACAAAACTTTCATTAAAGCTGTATTTGTTACGCTAATTGTTTTTATTTCTGGTTGTGACTCAACAGCCTTAAAAAACTCCACAGATATGCCTAAAATGTTTTCGGTTATTGATGGACGTTTGTCCTTTAAAGACCAAAAAATTTTCGAGACATATATGCAAAAACTATTTACCCAAAAAGATCTAAAAGAGGTTAGCATTAAAGGATTTACATCACTTAAGTCTTCAGTTTCACAAAATACAGAAAGTGAATCGAAAGCTAATCCATTAGGGGATATTCCGATGAGCGACCAATTTAAGTCTGTATTAAACAGTAAAGGAGAGTTTCAGGTTTGTAATAGCGTGTATGTAGTGGCTAATGGTCTTGTATCAGAATATGAGGCTTCTGATTACCAAAGTAATAGTTTATCAAAACAAAGTGGTCAAATCAGAAAAGAAATTCAAATTTTAGGTACAAAAGATTGTGAAGTAACATATGTAGCTCCAACTAATGAGCGATATAGATTAAAAGGACTGGCATTTAACACAGATTACCTTGTATATCGCGAAGCTGGTGCAAAAACCTACTGGCAAAAAGCTAGAAAAAGACTGTTTGGAGGAACGGATTGGAATACAACTTCCGATCGTCTAAGCCATGTCTTTGTTTCGGTATCAGGCGAGCTAACCACATATGCTCTCGATGGAACTCCACTAGGCCCCTTCCTACTGCCGGGGGCAGGCAGTGATACCGATACTGACGGAGAGGTTACGAAGTTAGGACATTATGAGTGGGGAGGAATAGGTTTTGGCGTAAACATGACCTCACAACACGTTGCTCACCTAAGCAACGGGGCTTCCATATCTTGTAGTAACAGCTACCAAGACTAATCGTGTGGGTTCAGATTATAATAAACCAAGCCACACAAACGTTTCAATGTTGTGTGGCTCTACTTTTTGTCAAAAAAATGCACCTATGCAAAAAAAACACCTTTGCAGTATCTTGCTGATTTTTATTTTTAATTTTGCCACACCCACATTTTCACAAAATATCCCCACTCGCTTCACAATTAGTGGCTATATCCAAGAAGCAACAACCGGAGAACGCTTGCCCGGAGCAACTATTACGGTAAAAAATACCAGATGGGGTACAGTATCCAATAAATACGGCTTTTTTAGCATTACCCTTCCTACCGAAAACTATGTGGTGGTCATTTCTTACTTAGGCTATCAAACAGAGACCCTTTCCATTAACCTTACAAAAAATACTCCTATTAATGTTCACCTAAAAGAAGATATAAAAGTTACCTCAACGATTGATGTAAATGCAACACCCAGCATTTTAGAAACAACTCAAATGGGTGTAGTGGACATAAATTCAGACCAAATCAAAAAAATCCCACTACTTTTGGGAGAGGCAGACGTATTAAAAGTCATTCAGACCTTACCGGGTGTAAAAGGAGGGAATGAAGGGACATCCGGATTTTATGTTCGGGGTGGAGGTGCTGACCAAAACCTGATTTTGTTGGATGATGCAACGGTATATAATGCTGCCCACCTTTTTGGATTTGTTTCCGTATTTAATGCGGATGCTATTCAAAATGTATCGCTGATCAAAGGCGGTTTTCCTGCCAGATATGGAGAAAGACTCTCCTCTGTTTTGGATATAACGATGAAGGAAGGGGACATGCAAAAAACAAGTTTGACGGCTTCGATCGGCTTAGTCTCTTCCAAAGCAACTTTAGAAGGACCTATTTTAAAACACAAATCAAGTTATATTCTATCGTTGAGAAGAACTTATATTGATGCATTGCTCACGCCATTCTATACAATAAAACAAGCTTCCAGCCAAAATAAAACAATACCAAGTTACTATTTTGGAGACTTAAATGCTAAAATCAATTATAAGCCCAACTATCGTCACCATTTTTTTGCAAGTATGTATTTAGGGAAAGACAATTTGAATATACAATTCTTAAAAAAAGATGAAAGTAACAAAAAAAATGAAAATTCAGGGCTTAAGTGGTCAAATCTTACCTCTACCTTGAGGTGGAGCTACATTATTTCTCCTAAGATTTTTTCTAATACTATTCTGAATTACAGTCAATATAATCTACAAAATAGGAGCACTGCCTTAGAAATTTCTCCCAACACTAAATATACAACCATTTCAGACTATAGCTCAGCTATTCGAGATATAGGGTATAAAACTGATTTTCAGTATTTGCCCAGCCCCAATCATAATATCCGTTTGGGTTTTAGGCTCATCTATCATACATTCTACCCTGGAAATTACATCTACAATCGCGTTATATCCGATCTCCCAGAAGAAACGGTTAACACCCAGAAAAAACAACCTGATATTTCTACAAGAACCCTCATAGAGTATATAGAAAATGATTTCCGAGCTACCGAGGAAATAAAATTTAATATAGAATACATTTGGCCCAATATCGTGTTAGTGGGACGACGTTTTCTTCCGTTCAGCCTCGATTTTCTGGCCGTTTTAAATCAGGCCAATGGGCTATTAAAGGATCTTTTGCTACAATGGAGCAATATATTCATCTTTTAACAAACAATGGAATAGGCTTACCCACAGATTTGTGGCTCCCTGCTACCCCAAAAGTTAAACCACAGTCTTCTTGGCAGGCTGCTTTAGGTGTTTCTCATTTACTAAAGTCATACGAGTTTAGTATAGAGGGATATTATAAAAATATTTTTAACACCACCGAGTACATTGAAGGTGCCAGTTTTATGACAAATTATGAACGAGCCTGGGAAAGCAATGTCACGCAAGGAAGTGGAGACAGCTATGGGTTGGAATTCTTTATGCAAAAGAAAGAAGGGAAAACAAC
>DQGV01000376.1 GCA_003524705.1 Anaerolineae bacterium
GAGATATCCGATTCTTAAATTGGGATGCGTCGAAGCGACATTTCCAGAATCTGGATTGTCAAGTTTTGCAAGGATGCGCATGAGCGTGGTTTTGCCCGAACCATTGGCACCGATGAGACCGATGCGCTCGCCCGCGCCGATGTTGAAATTGATATTTTGTAAAACGGGATGAACCCCGAAATGTTTTGAAAGGTTGTGAATACTAAGCATAGATACCTGTAATGTCGTTGGTAGGGGCGACCCGTCAGGATTTATAGTGGTGTCTAACGGAGATTGGAGGGTCGCCCCTACGAAAAAATTAAAACAAAAACCGAGGGCAAGCCTCGGCTGATTAAATTAAAAGAAGTCAGCGGGTTAGTGCCCTACATACATTTGGTTACAGGTTGCTGTCCGTCATTCGCTGGGTATCCTTTGTCAGGGAGATTATATCATTGATTATTTTCTCTTGGTTGCAGTTCGTTATTTTCGGGTCTTTGAAAGGACTGAATCCAAGGAGTCATTAGTTCTTCGGGAATGTAGGCAATTGTGTTTGTAAGATTTTGATTTCTAATTTTTAGTCTTTGTATTAATTCTTCTGCACTTACATCCATGAAGATGATTTCACTTCTTGCGCCGAGTTTTTCGGCGCGTGCTCTGTAATCATCCCTTTCTTCTTTTGCCCAGAAACCAAAATCGAGAATGATGTTTGTGCCTAATACCAATGAACGCTCGGCAATTTTCCACAACAGATCTTCAATTAGACTGTGTCTTTTATCATGTTCTGGGTCGTTGACGTCGTGTCCAAATAAATTGATATGCCATTCATCGGGCGTGAGTCTTAATGCAGATAATTGGTTTTCCAATTCTTTTGCTTTGGTTGTTTTTCCTGAACAAGGTAGCCCAACCATTAGATAGAGTGTTGTCATGAGTTTAACCTGTAATGTCATTGGTAGGGGCGACCCTACCTGTGTAAATTAAAACGAAAACCGAGGGCAAGCCTCGGCTGAGATTAAATAGAATCAGCGGGTTAGTGCCCTAAATACTTGATTGGTTTATAGGTTGTCCGTCATTTGCTGGGTATCCTTTGTGAGTGAGATTATATCATTCGATTTAATACGAAACAAAATCACCGACCAATGCACCGTTAATCCAAACCGTATATCTACCTTGCGAGTAATAGCCAAACAAAATATTAGCTTCAAATTGCTGAAAGACATTATCACAGTTGATATTTGTGTTCACCAAACTATATACTTGAATATAAATTCGAAAATTTTCATCTGGGGCAGGAATATCAACTCTTAATTCATTACATACACTAGGCATGTATCCTAAAATGTTTAGCATGGCGCGTGGTGGTGAAAATTCAAACTTTTCTGAAAGGCTTACAGCAGTAATGGTCACACCTGCAACTTGTTTCTGTAAATCTTCTACACGTGGCGCATAGATATTTTCATCCGGGGTAATGCGATAAGGTGCAGGCGCAGTCGCTGTGGGTGTTGCTGTAGGAATTTGCAGACAAGCACTCAACAAAACAAGGATAATAAGGCTAATTATTTTTTTCATTCTTTTTTAATTTATCAAGATTAACTGTTTCAAATAACTGTGGAGCTACGACGTAAATTCCGCTTGCGCTGACGAAAATAGTTGAGTCTGCGTTTGTAATTTCAGCGTGGCTTGAAATTTTTCTCTCTTCTGCTTGATCTACTTTCGCCTCCACAAAAATTTTTTGATTTAATGGGAGGGGCTTGTGATAATCAACTTGTAAATTAACAGCCGCCACTTTGTACCCTGCCGCCCAAACAACCAAACCCATTGCTTCATCTAAAATAGCGGCAGAAGCACCTCCATGCACATATCCTGGCGGTCCTTGTTGTGATTCACTTAATGTAAACTCAGCACTAAGGATTCCATTTTCAATAAACCAAGTGAGCCCAATGCTGTGAGGATTGTCCGTTCCACACACAAAGCACCAGCCATGATATGGAATTTGTCTTTTCATATTCTAGCCTTATTGTATCAACTCAAGCGTTCTCAAAAAATTGATAGTCATTCGTGCCGTGGCACCCCACAACAATTCACCATCATACGGATGATAGGCGATGACTGTGCGGTTACGGTCGTGCAATGTAAACTCCCAATAATTATTTCGCTCAGCCAGCCATAACAACGGAATTGTGAATACGCGCGCGACTTCCACATTTTGAATTTTGAATGCGTATGGAAAAGGAATCACACCAACAACCGGACTGACGCGAAATTTACTAATCGTAATCATATTGCTTAATCGTCCGATTACATTGACATCATTTGGTAAAACACCAATCTCTTCGTGAACTTCTCGCAAGGCAGTTTCTTCCGCACTTGTTTCACCCTCTTCAGTGGCGCCACCCGGAAATGAAACTTGCCCTTTGTGTGATTCGACTTTATCGGTACGGCGAGTGAATAAGATGTGCCATTCGTTTTGAAAATATGTAAGTGGAAGTAAAACCGCCGCGCTTCTTAACTTAGTGGATGCTTGAATCTCAATTTCGGCATAGCCATCAGTATCAGCTGTGTTGTGTGCTTCAGAAAGTTTTTGGGTGATGAAATCAAGAGTGAGGGTGGACATGTTTTATTTACATTGCAAGGGCACAGCAAATTGATTTATGGGTTTGACGATATAAGGTTTCGCTGTGCCCCTACTTTTATATTTCATCTTCAATGCCAATGACTTCGTTAGCAAGTTTGGCACCACGTGGGTCATCGGTGGGAATCATTTTTCGGGCGAATATCAAAAAGCCGGTATGCGCCACCATTCTATCTGCGGGGCGAATGCGGCTGGGATTGGTTTTGTAATGACGCAATAACAATTCACATACTTCTACAAAGGCGAATTGTGTTTTGCGTAAAACGCTCAATACCTTTTCTACTTGATTAAAAGTTGGAACAAGCATACATAAGAATCCGCCGGGTTTGAGGGCATTACGCACTTGTTCGATATAATCATACGGATTTTGCACATCGAGGAAGAAAGCATCTGCGTCGGTTTCGTCGAATCCTTGCGCGATGTCACGCAGTTTGAAGTCCACGCGTGAGGCGAGACCTAAGCGTTCTAAATTCTTTTTGGCGAGGTTTTGAAAATCTTGCTTTTGCTCATACGAAATGACTCTTCCTGTTTCACCGACGGCGGTGGCTAGGGCAGTCGTCATAGAGCCTGAACCTGTGCCGGCTTCCATCACTTTTTTGCCGGGCGTGATGTCCATTTGAATGATGATGTAACCGATATCTTTGGGATATAAAATTTGCGTACTGCGTGGAATGTCATTTAATATATCGGCAAGGGATGGTTGTAAGATAAAAAACGGCGCGTTGGTGTGACTAAAGACTTGCTCGCCCCAAGTTTTACCGATTAAGTCATCATGTTTGACGATGCCACGATGACTGTGAAATTCTTCGCCAGATTTTAAGATAAATATAAAGTGTTTGTGCGTAAGCCCAACGAGTTGAATTAAATCACCTTCGCGGGCGGTGGATTCATATTTCATGGATGAAATTTTACTCTTTTATTTGTAAAGTTAAACATTTTTGCCACAGAGGTCACAGAGTCCACTGAGATTTTTAAGAGATTTCTCTATGCCTAAGACTTTGTCTCTCTCAATTTTCTATTGGATGCAATTAACACGGCGAACATACCAATGGCGAGGACTAATAATCCACATACCAAGGCGGGCGTGAAAGTAAACAACCATTCGGGTCTGCCAATGGATTCGCCTAAGGCTGAAATGCCTGCCCCTGCGGCGGAGGCGTTCCAAACTCCGTGAATCAAAACGGCGGCGAGATAAGCACCGAATAACCTGCCGTATTTTTTTTCTTTGAAAGCAGAGACGATACCCCAACCCATGATTCCAGAAGCGGTCATGTGTAAGAGACTCGTCCCTGCGCGGGCTGTGACAATCGCTCCCCAACTCATCGAGCCATCCGCACTGGCGTTGAGACTTTCAAATAAGGCAAATCCCGCACCACTTAGTAACCCAAGCACAAAGCCTTGCGCTGGCGTTTCGATTTGAAAACCGAATAACCACACGCCTAGTGGTTTGAAAAATTCTTCTATTAAAGGAACAATCACGGCGATATAACTCAAACCAATAGCAATGATTGTGGCGTTGGCAAGATACGGCGCTAGCAAATTTATCATCACTTGTTCATCTGTCACAACTGAAAGTTGGTCTGCAACGGATTTGATTTCGGCAAACATATCTGGCTGGCTAATGCCGATGTACACTGCACCAATGAAAATGCCCAATACCAAAACGAGGATTTCTAAAACAATCATAATCAGCGGGGCGAGCGTCATGCCGATGCCGAAGATAGAAAAAAATCTCCAACGCGCACCAAGTTCAAGCCCGTGTGAGCCCAGTCCGAATATCAACCAGACAGGTGGAACAATGACGAGAATCGTCAAGATAGGTAAGAGAAACCAACTTAAGAAAGCATTTTCTAAGAGTGATGCAGCTGTGCCGATGGCAATTCCTAAGGTGACAACACCAAAGGCGGCGGCGATGTGCCAACTTGAAAATGGAAAGATAAAAGACGTATCGGCGATTTCTTTGTGCCTTACTTTCTCTAGTACAAACCAAGCACACAGGATTAAGAGTAAACCAACAAAGCCAAAAGCAAATGCCATAATCATTTGCCCTGCCGCATCGGCTGTGCCACGTATTAAACTGATGAATGAACCTATCGCAAGAACAGCAGTGATTGCTACTAAAAATAAAATACTTAACGCCAACAGAATCAGCGTGAAGGTTGAAGGGTAATGANNGATGTGCCAACTTGAAAATGGAAATGTGAACGATGCATCGGCTGATTCTTTGTGCCTTACTTTTTCAAGCACAAACCATGCACACATTATTAAGAGTAAACCCACGAAACCAAACGCAAATGCCATAATCATTTGCCCAGCCGCATCGGCAGTGCCACGGATTAGACTGATGAGTGAACCTATGCCAAGAATCGCGGTGATTGGTACTAAAAATAAAATGCTTAACGCCAACTGAATAAGCGTGAAGGTTGAAGGGTAATGAGTTTTATTTTGCATTATTTTTCTATTATTTTTCTTCAATCGTAATTTTGATAATCATATCACCGGGTGCGAGCGTGCCGAATTGAGCAGGGTCTCGCGGTGTGAGTTGTTCCGCAATTTCTAAACCGCTAATGACCTGACCAAAAATTGTATAGGCTCCATTCAAATGTGCGGCAGGTGCATAGGTGATAAAAAACTGACTGCCGTTTGTATCGGGTCCAGAGTTTGCCATGCCGACCATACCGGGCTTTGTAAATAATAAATCACTCACTTCTGTATCAAAGAAATAGCCGGGGTTGCCTCTGCCTGTTCCGCTGGGGTCGCCTGCTTGTGCCACAAAGCCGGGGATAACACGATGAAACGTAACGCCATCATACCAACCCTGACGCGCCAAAAATACAAATGAATTGACAGCCAATGGTGCTTTATCTGCAAACAATTGAATGACGATATTTCCCTTTTCAGTTTCAAGCGTGGCAACATAGGTTTTGGTCATATCAATTGTAAAGGGCGGGCATTCTGTAAATTGTTTTTTGCCCAATGCAATAACCCCAATCGTGTCGCTGATGTTTTGATAATCTAACAAAAAGAATTGCTCACCATTGATTAAGATTAAAGGAACTGCCGCGATGTTTAATCCCCTTGCCGCTTCAATACTAGACGCTAGTTTGGTTGCTGTTTCCTCAGCATTCATATCCGCCTCAAGTTGATTTGAGTCTATGCCTACTAGCGTGGCTTGACTTAATATCCACGCCTCAAATTGGCTTGGATTGAGATTGACCCACTCGTTGTATCGGACAAATAATAAATCGTACATTTCCCAAAATTTATCTTGTTCCCCTGCGGCAAGTGCGGCAAGCACAGAAGCATCGGATTTATCGAGAATGTTACTTAAAGGAAGCGGACGAAATACAAAGCGTAGATCGCTGTGATTTCTCATCAACTCGACCACAATGCGAGACATGGCTAAACAGCCTTGTGATTGAAAATCGCAATATTGAATTAGGGTGACGGATGCGTCGGCAGGTCCAAGCGTATAATCCGCGCCGCTGACGGGTGGAAATAATGAAGCGGCGTTGGGTGTGG
Organism: Anaerolineae bacterium; assembly: GCA_003524705.1. Next base: position 6,131 of record DQGV01000376.1, read on the forward strand.
AAGTGGGTGCAATGTCTAATTTTGTGCAGGTGAAGGTTTGCGGAGGTGTTGTGGGGATGATGGGACTCAACACAATTGGAACATTGGATGTCGGTGTGGCTTGAGTCTGTGGTGAGCAGGCTAGTAAGAAAAATATTCCAATGGTTAGGCAAATAGAGAAAAATATAATTCGTTTCATTTATATCCATTCGTAGGTCACGCTTGTAGCGTGACGTTTAAGATAATGTGATTTGTCACGTTGAAAACGTGACCTACTTTAACTCTTCCTGTAATTCTTCAAGTGTTGTAATCCATCGAATTGTTTCTACAAAATCAG
>DQGV01000019.1 GCA_003524705.1 Anaerolineae bacterium
GTTTGGCGTGAAGACTCGCGACATTACGATTTATCCAATTGGTGGCGTGGCGCGTTTAGAAAGAATGCCTGAAAAACCGATTGAAGAATTGTGGGTAGCGTTGATGGGACCCGCCGTAAATGTTGTAATTGCTGTGATTTTGTTTGTATATTTATTTTTAACTTCAAGTTTTACACCGTTGAATCAATTAACTGTCACTTCTGGAAATTTTTTTGAACGATTATTGGTTGTGAACATTACTTTGGTGTTGTTTAACTTGTTACCTGCTTTTCCGATGGATGGCGGACGTGTGCTTCGTGCCTTATTAGCCATGCGTCTAGATTACGTGCGTGCGACTCAAATTGCGGCGACGATTGGTCAGGGCATGGCGTTGTTATTTGGTTTGATTGGTTTGTTCGGCAATGCAGGCTTGTTGTTTATCGCTTTCTTCATTTGGATTGGTGCTTCACAAGAAGCTAGTATGACGCAAATGAAAAATGCGATTAGCGGAATTCCCGTTGGGCGAGCCATGCTCACCGATTACAAAACATTATCACCACGAGACCCGCTTGAAAAAATGTCTCAATTGTTGTTAGCAGGTTCGCAACATGATTTCCCTGTCATAGATGAAGAACGTATTGTTGGTGTTATGACTCGCGATGATTTTCTCAAAGCACTTTCTCAACACGGAGATAAAATCGCCATTTCGGCAGTGATGAAAAAAGATTTACCTGAAATTGATTCTTATGAAATGGTTGAAAATGCACTTGAACGAATTCAAGAATCAGGAATCCCTGCTTTGCCTGTTACTCATGCAGGTCAATTGGTTGGGATTATCACTGCTGAGAATATCACAGAGTATTTGATGATTCGCTCGGCGATTCGGAGCGCGCGAAGTTCGGTTACCGTATAAAAGTAGGGACACAGCGAGGCGTCTTAAGATTTTGACGGCAAATCGTTTCGCTGTGTCCTTACAAAAAATGTTATATTGCTCCACTATTTTTCAAAGCAGTAATCTCATCTGACGAATAATTTAACACATTCTTCAATATATCTTCGGTGTGTTCACCAAGCATGGGTGGCGGTTTTTGAACTTCGGCTGGGGTGTTGGATAATTTATAAGGAAAACCGACCAGTTTCAAAGTCCCGGCTGAAGCGTGCGCGGATTCTAGAATCATTTCCCGCGCGTGAGCATGTTCAAGGTCAAAAACTTCTGGCACGGTGTTGATTCTTCCACATGGCAAACCTGCATTTCGTAATTGATCAAGCCAATGTTCAGCATCTTGACTTGAAAATATTTTATTTAATTCATCTACCAAGACTTCACGATTCTCAACTCGTTTACGATTGGACTCAAAACGCGAATCATGTTTCCATTCGGGATGATTCAAAACATCACACAAAATACCCCATTGTTTTTCATTAGCGACGCCGAGAATAAACCAAGTATCGCGCGCACGAAAAGAATCATACGGGACGAGATTCGGATGCGCATTGCCCAAACGCGTTGGCGGTTTTTGACCAACCAAATAATTGGAGGCAACATTGGTAAGCAAAGCGAGATGTGAATCAAAAAGTGAAATATCAACCAGTTGACCTTCGCCCATGACATCACGCGCACGCAAAGCCGCCAGAATTGCAGTGGACGCGAACATGCCAGATGTAATATCAATGATTGGAATGCCCACGCGAGATAACGCACCATCAACGGGACCCGTGATGCTCATCATGCCACCTTCGGCTTGAAGCACAGCATCATAGCCGGGACGTTCGGCATACGGACCTGTGCGACCATAACCACTAACTGAACAATAAATTAACTTCGGATGAAGTGTATGTAAATCGTTATAACCCAAACCAAGTTTATCTAAATCACCTGTGCGATAATTTTCAACAAAGACATCACATTCGCCAGCCAGTTTTTTGATTAGTTCTTGACCTTCTTTGCTTTGAATGTTGATGGTGATACTTCTTTTGTTTCGATTGGCGGCAATAAAATAAGCGGATTCGCCGGGATAATTTCCATACGGCTCCCCCACAAACGGCGGACCCCATCCGCGTGTTTCATCGCCAACTTCAGGGCGTTCAATTTTGATGACGTCTGCGCCTAAGTCGCCGAGCATCATGGTGCAGTACGGACCTGCTAAGGCGCGGGTCATATCTAGTATTCGGATTCCGTTAAGTGGTTGCATGGGTTTTGTCCAGTTGATAGGGAATAGTGAATAGTAATCAGTGAAAAGTTTCTTGCCTGTGTATCTAAGTGACTGTATAATCTGTAGATAGTCAATTATACAGAATTATTCTGTATAACTCATAGTTAGGTTTCTTCTTCCCCGATAATATAAAAGTCTTGAAGACAGGGCAGGTATTATGGCTAAAAAAACTCAACAACAAATCTATTGGGCAAATTCGATGTTCGGTCAGGCTGACCGTGAATTCAATGCCAAATGCGCCGCAATTCTGCGTGATAATGGTTATGATGTTTTCCTTCCCCAAGAAGCCGTTGTAAATAAGGGCGAAGGAAAATCGTCCCCAACTGCTGATAACATCTTTCGTGTTGATACAACTGCCATTGTGAATTCAAATATCTTGGTAGCCTGCATTGACCAAGAATCGATTGATTGTGGTGTAGCATGTGAAATCGGTATTGCATATACGCATGGCTTACCAATCATTGGGCTTTATACTGATATTCGCCAATACCGAACAGGACAAGGGCGCATGTATAAAAACCTTTATGTAATTGGCGCAATTGAAGCATCAGGGAAAATAGTCGAGAATCTAGATGAATTGATTCGCTACTTAGATGAAACCAAAACAAATCAGTCATCTACCAGAACTCATCCCGAACAACACTTTGGAGCAGTTGCAAAGAACTACGTTGAATTTGTTAATCGCCTTGAAAGTTGGTATTCTCCTCATTGGACAATATCGAAATTTCTTAAAGCCTTTTTCACAACTACACCAACAGGAAAAAGAATTCTTGAGTTTGGATGTGGGTCAGGGGACTTAAGTGTTTATCTGGCTGGTCATAACCTCACGACACAATACATTGGCTATGACAAATCACCAGAGATGATAAAAATTGCCAAACTGAATGAGAAGCAAGGCGTTTTTTTTACTGATTCGTGGAATGACGTTCATTACCAAGCGGATCAACAGTCTTTTGATATGGCATTTTCATTCTTTACCTTGCACGATATAGAAAGACCAGAGATAGCGGTCAAGTCTATATCCGAGTGTATCCACCCAGAAGGCAGAATCATCATTTGCGATTTGTCGACTTGGGATTTGCCGCAAACTACGTCGTTACTGCAAAAGGAACTAGCTCAGCCAATAGCAATAAAGGATAAAAGATTCAACACACTCATTCTCTCGGAGATTGCCAGTCTCTCTGGTTGTATCATTGAGAAAGTAGAAATGATTACACCTTCCATAAATTTCCCATCAAAGAAAGACTTGCTAGATTATCTCGAATTTTTCGGAATTTTCGGCGGCATGGATTTGCCATTAGGTTTATCTTTAGAGAAAGCAGATTTTTTCCGCCCGAAAATTGAGCAAATCTTGCAGAAACAAGAATACCCATTCAATGACCAACGGGCATTTATTGTATGTCAGTTAAGGAAGGTATCATGAAGTACAACGGAAAACTAATTGCATTCGAAGGCATTGACCGTGCTGGAAAAAGTTCGGTAGTGAAAATCCTTGCAGATATGCTCAAAACTTCAAAAGTACCAATCACGATTTGTGGAGAATTAAATTCCCCCTTTGCGCCACTCCTTCGTGATATGCTCTATAAGGGCAGTTCGCCATTTTTGAAAACATATCTTTTTGCATCTGACCGTGCTTGGGAGTACGAAAATAAATGCATGCCCGCTCTTATGCGGGGGGAAATTGTACTTTGGGATAGATATGTAGATTCGGCTATTGTATATAGAACCATAGAATTCCAGCAAAGGAGTTCGGTAATTGATGTAGAATTTGTTAAACTCATTAATAGCCCTTTTATATTGCCAGACCTATCAATCTACATTGATGTTTCGGCAGATACATCTTTAAGAAGGTCTAAAATTCTGGGCAAAAAAGAGCCGTATGATTCCGTGTTTCTTGAGAAAGTACGAGTTTGCTATCTGGAACTAGCACTAACCAAGAATTATAGATTGGTTAACGGCGAACAGCCATTAGAAACTGTCTCAGAAAATGTGTGTAACGTAATTCAAGAGAATTTCAAGGAGTTCTTTTCATGACACCGTCCATTGAAATCGACAAAATTAGAGCCGAGTTAGTTGTGCAACGTGTTCACGAAGCATTTAAACAAGGTAAAGGGCTATTAGCAGAAACTGCAGACCTTGTAGAAAACCAGATTCCAAATGGCGTGACGCCTTTATCTAAAGAGCACGCTCTCTTTCTGTTTTATATTGTCGCCAATGACCATGGCATGAAATCATCTAGGTTGTA
>DQGV01000145.1:0-18135 GCA_003524705.1 Anaerolineae bacterium
CACCTGATAATGAATAAGGTGAACGATCTGCTAGATTGCTGATTCCTGTTAATTGCATCGCTTCTTCTACTCGACTTTTCATCTGCTCGCGTGGAACCCCAGCATTTTCTAAGCCGAAAGCGATTTCTTCAAAGACGGTATATTTTGCACCGCTGATTTGATTGAACGGATTTTGAAACGCCAAACCGACATTTACAACCCATTCATCCAGTGTTGATTTGCTTGATGCAGCTCCATCTACTTCAATCTCACCAGAAATTTCGCCTTTGAAAAAATGCGGAACAAATCCAGCCAGTGCATAACATAGCGTAGATTTGCCTGAGCCGTTTGCACCGATGATAGAAATAAATTCGCCTTTTTCAATTTGCAAATTCATGTTTTGCAACGCTGGCGTTTTTGTCAGCGGATATTTATATGTGAGGTTTTGTATGTTTACGAAAGCCATAAGTTAAGTAGGATAGATAGAATGATTAAGATGATTAAAATCCAACGTAGTGTTTTATCTGTAACAGTATCTGGAACTTCGTGCAGTGATGTCTTTTCTTTTTTAGAAGTGAAACCGCGTGCTTCAATGGCGATGGCTCGTTCTTCCACTTCAACCAATGACCCAAACACAAGCGGACCTACTAATGGCAACACTGAACCTGCACGTTTAAGAAATGTACTTTCAGTATCTAATCCGCGTGAGCGTTGTGCGGCGATGATGGTCTGTGCTTTGGCTTGCATTTGCGGAAGAATTTGTAGTGTAGAAATAATCACATACGCAAATTGACCGGGCAACCCACGCCTTGTTAAGTCAGACATCAACTCACTGGGGTGGGTGGTGAGCAAAAGCATTGTAAATGCAGAAATCATCACAATGATGCGGGCGGCAATCGTAAATGCAAATGCTAAACTTTCGCGGGTGGCATCCAAAAAATAAAATTGGAAAATGATTTCTTCACCAATCGGTTGAAATAAGGCTTGCATCAAAAACAAAAATCCAGCGGCGGGCAGAATCAGGCGTGTGGCGGTGAAGAAATACTCACGCGACACTTTTGCAATAAAAGCAAGCGGAATTAATACAAATACAAAGAGAAAAAGCCCAATCCAATACCATGGGAATGTAAAGGCGATACCAATAAATGCAAATACAAGTACCAACTTGGTGAGTGGATTGAGGCGGTGAATGAGGCTATCTCGTTTGATGTAAAAGGAAAGGCGTTCATGCATAAGTTGTGATTATACAATACAAAAAAGACCAGAAATGTTTCTGGTCTTTTTTATTTTGTCATTCTGAGCCGCGTTCTTGTTCTTGGCGGCGAAGAATCTTGAAGATTATCGTAGAGACCCTTCACTGTCGCTCAGGGTGACATTCTGTCATTTATCCACCAAGAATATTGCGGAGCATGAATGCCGCGAATAGCACCAACAAAACAATCACACCAATCGCAATATAAAGTTGATTCCGGTCTGCGCCTTCGGCTTCAGCATTTGCGGCTTTGGGGTATCCGCCCACTGTGCGTTTGGGTAAGCCCAAAATAATAGCAAATGCCAACATGGCTGTTGTAATTTTATCTACAGGTTCAGTGATGAAACTTGTGCTAGCGACTGCTTGCCAAATTCCTTGACCTGTTTGTAACAAATAGGCTGTGATAAAAGATGAACCGCTGGCAGTAATACCACCAAACAAATACACAGCAATAGGTGTTGAAACAATTACAGCAGTAAGTGCAATTACAAATCCGGTCACAACCACTTTCCACCAAGATTTGAAAAAGCCCCATTCAGCCATGCGTCCTGCCATATAACCAATCATTGCGGCAACGGGCCACCATGGGAACCAACCTGGGTCAAGTGCAATGCCTGCAATTGTATTGGACAATGCTCCGGTCAATGCGCCTGCCCACGGACCACATAACACTGCAACAAGTACTGTGCCAATAGAGTCTAAAAATACGGGCAATTTGAGTGTGAGAACGATTTGCCCAACCACAAGGTTGATGGCAATGGCAATTGGGATAAGAACCCAAGTTTGCGTGTTGAAATTGCTTTTGATTTTGTCTAACATGGCTCCTCCGATAAAATATGTAAATAGTTCGTATCTGCAATCATAACACCAAACAATTTCAAAAGTCACGAAATCGTTTTTGATAATTTCTCCATGCGCTCTAAAAACAATTCCATAAACATACGCGGACGTACACCCATCGCAACTTTTATATTTGGCTTTTTCTTTTGATAATTATAAAAATCTGCAAACGTATTGCCAAGCCCAACGCCGGGCGTAATATCAACATCCACAACCAAATCTTGATAATCACAAATTTCAGGCATTAAGAGTAATGCCATCGTCATCGGGTCATTAATCACACAACCATCTATCTTTTGATATTCGTCATGAAATTCCATATAAAAACGAGTCGCATCAGAAATAAATTTTGTAATCGGTGAATCAATTTTCAATAAACGATCCAAATCATCTTTCGTGAAAATACATTGATAGGTCACATCTAACGGAGTCAGAATCATTGGCATACCGGAATGAAAAACAACGTGTGCGGCATGTGGGTCAACATACGTATTAAATTCTGCCAAAGCAGTTGTATTGCCTGTGTGTTGAATCGCACCACCCATGATAAAAACTTCTTTGACATTTTCCACAATGCGTGGCTCTTTGCGAATTGCTAAGGCGACGTTGGTTAATGGACCAATTGCCACTAAAGTCACTTCTTTTGGATTTGACATTATCTCTTCGATTATAAAATCGCTTCCATGCTGACCTTGAAACTTGGTTTTTGGTTCTGGAAGTTTTGCATAGCCCAAGCCTGTGTCTCCATGTGTTTCTGGTCCCAAAAGAGAATCTTTGACCAAAGGCAAGTCACAACCTTTATACACAGGGATATGACTCGCGTTGGCAAGTTCTAGAATCGAAAGCGCATTCGTCGTCACCTGCGCAGTAGATGCATTCCCGTGAATCGTGCTAACGCCTTTGAGAGCAAGTTCAGGCGAGGCAAGAGCGAGCAAAATCGCCAGTGAGTCATCAATACCGGGGTCAGAATCTAAGATAATATGTTTTGGCACAAGTCTTTCATCCTCTCAACAAATAAATCTATAAAAGCTCTTCCACGTACACCCATTGCCACTTGCATGTTGGCAGGCTTTTTGGATACATTCATTAAGTCCGCAAATGTATGTCCATTGGAAATGCCACCTGAAAAATCTACACCGACATAATAATTTTCAAATATAAGTAATTCTGGTGCAATGATAGTCGCCAACGTTAATGGGTCGTGCAAAGCACAACCATCAATGCCATGTTTTCTATAAAAATCTAAATACACATCAGTAGCATCTTTGATGAAGCGTGCAATCGGCGAGTTGATTTGATAAATGTGTTCAATATCTTTTGCAGTTAATAAACATTGCTGGGTTACATCTAATGGAATTAATTTTATTGGAATGCCTGCATGAAAAACAACATGTGCGGCGTGTGCATCTGCAAAAATGTTAAATTCAGCCAATGGTGTGGCATTGCCACCTTGTTTGATAGACCCACCCATGATGACCAGTTCTTTTACATTTTTTACAAACTCTGGGTCTTTGCGAATTGCTAAAGCAATGTTGGTTAGCGGACCAATCGGAAAGATGCTGATTTGATTTGGCTGTGCATTAACTTTTTCAATTAAGAAATCAATGGCATGTTGATTAATCACTTTTGATTTTGGCTCTGGCAGATTCGCATTCCCAACACCTTTTTTGCCATGCACATTTTTATCAGATTTATATAACGGGCTGACTAACGGAACTTCACATCCTCTTGCCACTGGAATATGACTCGCTTGTGCTAATTCCAAAACAGATAATGCATTCCGCGTTGTATTTTCGATTCCAATATTGCCATGCACAGAGGTTAACGCTTCAAGTTGAATTTCAGGCGAGGCGAGAGCAAGAAGAAATGTCAGCGCATCGTCTACGCCGGGGTCTGTGTCTATGATAATTTTTGAGGTCATAATATCCTGTAGGGGCGACCCTTGTGGTCGCCTTTCATATGGGCAGGCACAAGACCTGCCCCTACGAAATAAATTTTTCTACTTCTTCTTTTGTAGGTATTGACGGTTGTGCGCCAAATTTTGTGGTGGCTAATGCACCACAAGCACATCCATAGCGGACAGATTCTTCTAACGATTTATTTTTCAACAAAGCCGAGGAAAACCCACCGATGAATGAATCACCTGCGGCAGTTGTATCTACAACATTTACTTTATACGTGTTTACATGTGTTACTTGTTTACTATCTACAATCAATGCACCATTTTCTCCAAGTGTGACGATAATCGTTTCAATGCCATGTTTCAACAATCCTTTTGCCGCCACTTCAGCGGATTTAATATCTGTTACCTGCTGTTTACTTAACAAAGATAATTCACTTTCGTTCGGAATTAAAATATCAACATGAGATAGCAATTCTTCTGAAATTTCTTTCGCAGGCGCAGGATTCAAAATAACTTTTGTACCTTTGGATTTATATACTTTCGCGGCATGCAAAACAGTTTCGATTGGAATTTCAAACTGCAAAAGCAAAATCTTGGCATCAGGTGCGGAATCTACATCTTTTGCAGTTACTTTCCCATTTGCACCGGGTGATAAGACAATGCTGTTTTGTCCGCTTGAATCAACGACAATAATCGCAGTTCCCGTCGCGGATTCGGTTTCTGAAACATGTTTTGTATCTACTTGATTTGCTTTGAGATTATCAACTAAGAACGAAGCAAAACTATCATTCCCCACTCTGCCGACCATGGCTACACTGACACCTTGTCTCGCTGCTGCAACTGCTTGATTTGCACCTTTACCACCGGGGATGATTTGTAAATCTTCTCCACTAATTGTTTCGCCGGGTTTTGGAAACCTCGGCGACTTAACAACTAAATCTGCATTGAGTGAACCGATGACTAAGATGTCTGACATGCAGATATTTTACACTACGTTATCTGGTGATATTGAATGCTTCATCAAAAAATTGAATCATGCGTTTAGAATATTCATCAGGGATTACGAATGGACCATCACAATGAGTCGCTTCGGGGATAACCCAAACTTGCGCGTTTGAACCAGCCAACTCGTAGAATCGAAGCGTAAATAAATCTGCTTCACTACCCATGATAGGATGTTCAATTCCACCACCAACCAACATCAATGGGCGAGGTTCAATCTCTTGAATCACATCCGATAGTGGAGCAGGTGCATCAATATTTAGTTTGATGGTGTACATCCAATCTAATAAATAATTACTGGCAATGATAAATGCCATGAAAATATTTTTTGGTGTAGATAAATCTTGTGCGCGGACAGATGAATTTCCATCACCCCAAACCGCATCTATTTGTGGATATAAAGCGGTGCTATACACAGCGATACTTGCGCCTATTGAACAACCTAAAGCGCCAATATTTTCGTTTGCATTTTGTGAAGTTAGAAATTGAATGGCGGCTTTAACATCTTGTGTATCTTCCCAACCATAAGAACGATATTCACCAGTGCTTTCGCCGCTGGCGCGTTCATCATACATCAGTACACCATAACCATGTTGCGTTAATTGTTGAGCATGCCATATCATGCCTGTGCGATTTCCTCCATAGCCATGAAGCAAAATAATGGTTGCATTATTTTGTGGTGGAGTAAACCAACCTGATAATGTAATGCCATCTTCGCTTTCAAATGTGATTTCTTGTACTTCAAACCCCAAATCATTAGGAATATTCACTTCACTTGGTGCTGGTGCAGTTTCAGTGATGATAGATAAAAAGGTTCTTTCAATGGTGATGATAATGCCTAGAACAAAAAAAACACTTAATCCAAACCCTATTATACGAAAAACATATTGTATGTAATATTTGATTTTTTGAGATAGTGTTTCTGGAATTTTTGTGGACTTGCTTTTCGTTTTTTGTCTTACTTTAAATAGTATGAATGAAAAGAAAAAGATAATAAAAATAATTTCGCCGATAAACCAGTAATAGTAAATATTCATTTATGAAACTAAGTTTGCATCCGGTGAACCAATGACTAAAATGTCTGACATAGAGATAATTTTACATCATTCAGGTAGGTCATGCTTTGAACTTGATATTTTTGTTTGTATATATTCTTTTATTGGCAGATAAAGAATCCATATTAAAAGAAGAATATATAAACCAATAGCAATTCTTTGAGCTGTTTCGTAAACAGGAATTGTCCCATACGCCCAGAAGATAAATAGACTATAGGATATGAGAGTAATAATAGCGATTGGGATTAAATTTATTTTTGCTCGTTTATGGGTATTTGCAAATAGATTATATAGCATGAAAACTACTGCAAATAGTATTGAAAATCCTACAATAATCATAAATATGCTGTCAAATAATACGAAGAAATGAGTAAACCAACCTTGAAAATCATAAGGCAATAAACTTATTAAGTAGAGAAATATTGGTGTCAAAACACAAATACAAGATGTGATAATCCAGAAATAATATCCTTTTGTCTTCCGATTTTGTATATTTAAAATCACATTAATATATAGATAGATAAATGAAATAATGAAAAGAATTATAAGCTCGATATACAAAATACTACTTGCTTCTTTAAAATCTTTTGCACTAAAATAAATTGGTCCAGCGGTGTCAACTTTAATAGACTCCCATTCATTATTATTTACTTTAACAAGTACACCTTCACTACCCATTGAAACTATAACAAATTGATTTCCCTCTAACTCAATGTTGGCTATATCATAAGGACCTAAATAATTATAAAAAGAAGCACGTTGAAAGAATTCGCTTCTTCCTAAAGGAAACTCCCAACTAGTTGTCCATGTTTTTCCACCATCATTAGATTCAAGGATTATTTCTGTTCCTGTTTGATAACAAACATTTTTATTATTTGGTAAACAAAGTGTAAAAGGTAATTCAGAATATTTTCCTGTTTGTTCCGCAACCTCGTTTGGGAGTTCAAAATCAAGTTCTTGCCAAGTTTTCCCGCCATCTGTACTGTAAAAATAATAACTACCTTCTGACGTGCCATAATAATGGTCGAATTCGGCATAAACTATATTTTCGTGAACAGTAATGTTATAAATCATAGGTATTATGGGCGGACTAGTTGCAATAGTCGCAAGAGAAGCAATTCCCAAAACAACATAAGATAACTTTGAAATTCCAGTTTTTGATTCGTTTTCAACTTTTTCTCTTAACCTCCAAGCCAATGGAAGCATGATTAATGCCATTAAATCGCTTGGGTCTAGAACGATTTGGATATTGAAAATGTTTTCAGTTAGATTTTTGAAGAAAGGAATAGTTTTAATCAAACTAAACCAAATTGCTGTGAAAATAAAAGAAGCAAGAGCAATTTTTCGAGATTGAAATGACTGGAAAACCAAATTTAGAATTGCACTTAATAAAATGGGAAAGAAAAACAAACCAGCAAAATCACTGATTTTTCCTGTCAATGCAGATGGGATGTAAACTTTTAGAACATGGTCATTGATGAGCAAAATAAAAATACTCAACAAAATCAATGGATGAGTTAATACAATCAAATCTATTTTTGAATTTTGATTCATACTTTCCTCCATCTACTTTCCACTCACTACTTTCTCGGCACTACAACTCCACCTTGCACATCCCAAATTTCAGATTCATTTACAAATTTAGAATCAAACAAACTCAAATCTGTTGTTGTAAATAACACCTGCTGGTCTTGACTGACATATTTCAACAAATCGGTGCGGCGACTCAAATCCAATTCAGCCATCACTTCATCCAACAAAATCACAGGCGTTTCATTCGTGCGCGCTTTCATCCAATCCACTTCGGCAAGTTTCAACGCCAACAAAGTTGTGCGAACTTGTCCGCGCGAACCATAATCACTCACATCCGCTTTGTTGATGATGAATCGCAAATCATCACGATGCGGTCCAATCGTCGTCACACCGCGTGCAATTTCTCCTGCGCGAATATTTTTTAATTTTTCAAGAAATCCACTTTGAATTTCATCCAACTCAATTGCCGAACGATTGATATCCGTATCAATTTTAAGACCCAACTGTCCGTTAGGTTTTGGAAGCGGGTCATAGGCAGGTTCATAAGCCAAACGTAAAATTTCATCACCGCGAGTCAAATCACTATGGATTCTTGATGCATACCTTTCGATTTCTTGAATCGCTTGGATTCTCCACAAAATAATTTGTGACCCAAATTTGACCAACGCTTCATCCCACACTTCAAGTTGGTCTTTGTTCCCGACGCCTTCACTTAACGTTTTTAGAAGTGCATTGCGTTGTGACACGGCTTGGTTATATTCACTCAACACCCGCGCATACGCAGGGACAGTTTGTGCAAGCGCAAGATTCAAATAACGACGACGTTCTTCAGGTCCGCCTTCAATGATTTGTGACATTTGTGGCACAAAAATCACGGCATTGAAATGACCAATGACATCATTGACTTGGCGTTTGACACCATCCAATAAAATTTCTTTGCGAAGTCGTTGCCCATTCACGCCAGTTGGCTCAAGAATCAATCTTGCTTCCAAACGATGTTTTGTTTTCCCACGTTGATAATCTGCGACGAGTCTTGTCACTGCTAATGAATTTTTCGCTTCGTGGAAATTTACAATTTGTCTGTCGGCATGAGTCTGAAACGATGTAAATGCCGCTAGAAAATAAATCGCTTCAAGGACAGATGTTTTCCCTTGTGCATTACTACCCACAAGTAAAACAGCCCGCTTTGGAAGGTCGGCATCCAAGCGGGTGAGTGAGCGAAAGTTGGTGAGAGATAAATGTTTTAAATGCATGGTCAAAAGTCACAGGTCTAAGGTCTAAGGTCTGACTTGCAACCTATGACTTTTGACTTTTTCTTTATTCAAGTTCCACATTGGAATCTTCTTCACGCGGCTTCCAGACTTGTGTAGCTTTGTCTGTGAATAAGACTCCATTGAGATGGTCAATTTCGTGTTGGAAGATGCGGGCGAGCCAACCTTCCGCTTTGAATTTGAACGGATTGCCATGTCGGTTCAAGGCTTTGACTTCAATGGCGTAATGTCTTTCTACTTCACCAACCAAGCCGGGGATGGATAAACAACCTTCAATACCCAATACTTTTTCATCGGATACTTTTGTGATTTCAGGGTTGATGATGACGAACATTTTTTTCTCGGGTGGGGGAGCATCTTCTGGTCTATCTTCATCATCTTCACCTTCGGTGTATTCAATCACCGCCAGTTGCATGGGAAGATTAATCTGTGGTGCGGCGAGACCTACTCCCGGTGCTTCACGCATGGTTTCAAACATGTCGTCTATTAAGGTTTGTAAATCTTTATCAAACTTGGTGACTGGTTTCGCTTTTTTTCGTAAGATTGGATTCGGTAAATATACAATTTCGCGTAATGTCATGCTGTGGATTGTTCCTTAATTTCTATAAATTTTATTTTGACGGTCTATTGTCTACGGTCGAAAACTAACCTTCGCCACCAAAGTTATCGTCACCACCATCGGCTAAATCGTCGGCGATTTCGTCTACAGGGAAATCTGTGTCGGTGATGGGTCTGTTTCCGCTGGTGTTCCCAACTTGACCCGTAGTGGCTGAGGCGAATTCATCCCGATTGAGATGATAGGCGGCAACCCATGTCGCCATGCGTTCTCTATCTGCTTTTGAAGCATCTTCGCTTTTCTTTGCAACACGCACCATGCGACGACGATTAATATCTGCCATCACGCCGGCGGGGTCTAATACATCTTGAAACGAAAGTTTTGCACCACCGACTGTGATGAAGACTGTGCCATAATTAAATAATATACCAAGGATGCCAATGCGTTGATATTCGGTACTGAGAATGTTTTCGATTTGAGCCGTGCGACGTTCTTCTTTGCCGAGTGGTGTTTTATCTAAATCCATAATTTCTTCTGGTGTCACCATGAAGACGTCGTTGCTCCAGTCCCAATATTCATAGCCTGCCCAACCTAAGGCAATTGCCATGAATAAAATTAATATCACTGACCATGAGTCGGGACGAAAACCACCATCTTGTGGAAATTCAAGGAAGGCGTTGGCAGGGTCTAGATATAAACGATAGAGTTGAATACAAAATAAAGTGAAGAAGAAAAGAAAAGCAAGTAAGGCTTTGCCTGTTTGTTGTAATAGCACAACCCAATGTTTGTGATAGATAATGGTTTCACCATCTTCTAAACGTAATTTGAATCGGTTTGAGAGGGCTGTCCAAAACAAACTTTGTTCTTGTGGAGCTTTGTTGCCTGTATCAAAAACTGGTGCGAGTGGTTCTTCCTCTTCTTTGATAACAGGTAAACCCATTTTTGAACGGAGTGCATTTTTCATAGCATCTTTTTGAGATTGGGTACTTTTTACTTTTGTACGCTCCCAATACTCACGCACCATGTCTGCTGCTTGTTCAGGGTGATTCACATATTCAAACCTGATATTACCGACAAATGTTCGCACATTGACATGACCGTAATTTAATTGTCTGCCAAGAAAATCAGTTTCTATGCCGACCGATAATAATGTACCAAGCGGTGCTTCTTGTCGGCTATCATATAAAAACAAAACTTTTTCTAACCAAATCACACGTTGATTGGTGACGATGTAATAATCATTGCTCCAGTCAATGATTAGCCATATCGCCCAAATCAGAATGCCGCACAAAAGAATTCCCCCAACTGCTAAAGGCGTGGTAGCGCCGGTAATGCCTCCCCAAATCAACAAAAAGGCAGGAATCAACAAAGCAAAAACGGGTGCAATTAACGTTTGATATAAGCGAATAACATGCCGACGCGCCATGAAATAAATCACTTCATGTTTGCCAAGCCATTTGAAGCGTGCCGCACGGGCTAACTTATGACTACTAATGGCAACCAAAAGATTTGGTTTTAACTTTTCATATTTTGTTATCAGCTCATTAAACAACTCACGCGACATAAACAACAAAACCGAGTCTTCTTCCGCAATCAATGTAGCAGAGCGATTACGGTCTTCTATTAATGCTTCTTCGCCGAAATAATCTTCCTTGGTTAAATGCGCCAATATGTATTCTTCACCGCCCAAATCAGGTCTAGTTACTTTTACCCTGCCTTTAGAAATTAAGTAAAAGCCATCTGGCTTGCTACCGCGTTGAAAAATAATTTCATTGGCAGATACAGTTCTTTCTTCCAAACGCAAAGCGATATATTCAAGGTCATTTTCCTTTAACCCATTGAATACATGTACATGATTTAATAACAAAACGCGGTCTTTTAACTCAACCATATTTTTATTCTATCAAATTTCCCGCACGATGGTACAACCATAAGCAGGTGATTCTTGAATTTCAGGCAAACGCCCAGCCAACAAAGCCTCAATCGCTTCATCTAAATAAAATCGAGTCGGATTTTTCTGCCGAAACTTGACATCGTCCACTCCGCCACGATAACGCAAGATTCCATCTTTATCTATGACGAAGACATGCGGAGTTGTCTGCGCCTCAAACAGATTCGCCACCTCACAATTCGCATCAATCCAGACGTTCGGAATGCGGCGTGCTTCGGAGACATTTTTTATCTCTTCGACCTTTTCATTGCGGTTCGAGGCGATGGTTAACATCACCACATCCTCTCGCCATTGCACAAACATAGACAGTATGCTCTTATCCGTTCGCTCTGAATGCGGACATTCACACGACCAAAAATTGACGATGACTATTTTGCCGAGATATTCATTTAATTGATTCACTTTACCATTTAAATCTGGCAATGAGAAATTGGGGACGGATTGATTAATTTCCATAATGTATTGTAGGGGCGACCCTTGTGGTCGCCCTTTTGGATAGGGACAAGCCCTATCCCTACAGAATTTCTATCCCTGCCAACTTCTCCACAACCCCCACCACAGCAGAATTATCTAATTCACGCATCCCTTGCTCAATCATCATCTGAAAAAATTCTGTATTCTTTTCCGTGGCTGAAATCGGAATATCATATTCTTTCGCCGTATCCAAAACAATGTTCATATCTTTCAATTGCATATAAGCCTTGAAGCCCGGACTGCGATTTCCTTCAAATAATCTTTGTGGCTTGATATCCAATGCCCAACATTGTGCCGCGCCACCTTTGATTGCGTCCACAACTTTTTTAGGGTCAACGCCTGCTTTTTTAGAAAAGACCAATAACTCAGCCATTGCTACCATTTGAGCCGCCACCATGATTTGATTCGCCGCTTTTGCTACCTGACCTGCTCCTGATTCGCCAACATGCGTGACAGTTTTTCCCATTGCCTGAAACACAGGCATTGACTTTTCTACTGCACTCGCTTCACCACCGACCATAATTGTCAACGTGCCATTTTTTGCACCAATATCTCCGCCAGAGACGGGTGCATCCAATGCAAAGACATTCTTCTCTTTTAATTTCTCTGCAATCATTCGAGCAGATGCAGGTTTGATTGTTGAATTATCAATAAAAATTAATCCGTCGTGTGCGCCGTGAATGATTCCATTTTCACCTAGAGCAACTTTTTCAACATCAGGTGAATCAGGTAAGTTGGTAAAGATAATATCCACTTGTTCTGCCAATTCCTTTGGTGAACTTGCAGACTTTGCACCTTCAGCCACTAACTCATCCACTGCGGCTTGTGAACGATTATGCACTGTCAATGGGAAACCTGCTTTCAAAATATTCCGCGCAATAGATTTGCCCATTAATCCTAAACCGATGTATCCAACTCTTAACATGAAGAGACTCCTTGTGTGATAGATAACATGATTATAACTTGCCCCCTCCGTCACTTCGTGATTCCGATCTCAAATCCGCTAAAGTACTTTTAAGAGGTATAAAAATTGTGGCGGATTTGGGGGAGGACGGGTGGGGGCTGAAAACAAAAAACCTGCCTCCGCAGGGGAAGCAGGTTTTACGTTAAGAAAGAAGCGGGTTATTCAATCACATATGTCAAGTTGACGGTAACTGTCACAGCCAATTGACCGGGTTGAATCGGCACTGAGGCTTCACTCATGGCACCACCACCACCACCTTTGCCACCATAAAAGTAAGGGGTAATTCCACTTTCATAGTAACTGACGTTTTGAATCGCGCCGAGGGTAAGCCCAGAGGCTTCGGCAAGACCAGTGGCTTCAGCCTTTGCGTCTTCTACTGCTTGAGCACGGGCTTCATTTTGTGCTTCGGTTTTATCTTCCACATCAAATTGAATGCTGTAGATGCTGTTAGCACCAGCAGAAATGGCTGAGTCGAGCAAGTCGCCAAGTTTATCCAAATCGCGCACGGTTACATTGACGGTGTTATCAACCACATACACAACACGTCCGCTTAATTGACCAAACTCATCATATTGCGGGTTAGACCAAATGCTAAAGTTGTTGGTGCGAATATCTTTTTCTTCTACACCAGCATCGCGGATGGCTTGAATGACCGCATTGGTTTGTGCTTTGTTTTCTTCCACCGCTTCAGCGGCATTATTACGTTGGGTATTTACACCAATGGTGATGTAAGCAATGTCAGGGGTGAGATATACAACGCCGACACCACTCACATTCAAAGTTCGCAACGCTTCTGGTGCCGCATAGTTATTAGTTACTGTGCTGGGTGTACTTGGTCCACAAGCACTGACCATCAACGCAAATACTGCCACAATTGCAAAAACTAAATATTTCTTATTCATTTTTATCTCCTTTAGATATTGTAATGCACAGATAAGACGACACCATCCCCTAAAAGTTCCCGAAAATTCCTTTGCTAAAGCTGCCGTCCTCGGCGGCATAGAGAGCAACTTTGTGCTAAAATTGCACAAATGTTCTATGCCAATTAACTTTCAACAAACCTACTCTCAAATCAAAACGATTGGCGCAAAATCGGAAGAAAGACGAAAGAAAAAAGAAGATGCGCGCAAGCAAGCAAGAAATTTGTTTGCCACCTATTCGGCTGAATTAGATGCACTTCGCGCCAAAGTGGAGTCTGCAAAACAAATTGACTCTAACATCCGCTGTGCAGTGCCCCTTGATGAAAACCTCGCCTCTTCCTTCGGGATAGATGATTCTGTTATTCAAGCAACCTTAATCGCCGCTGACGGTTCGCAGATTAACCCCGACAGACATGCTTCCATTCAATTCGGTTTGATTAACGTCGGTGCCATCACTATGAAATTAAATTCAGGTGAAACACCACAAATCGTCACCGACACAGAATTATTATTCGGTGATGACCTATTACCAAATGGCATTCCGATGTCTGAAGGGTTGGTTGCCTTAAAACGTGACTTCGCCGAACGTTCTGCATTAGATAAATTATCCAAAGATATAAAAGGTGATATTGTCACATTTACAGATGGTCCCATTGAATTGTGGAGTGCCAAAGGGGAAGATGCACATTCGTATGCGGAATATAGCCAAAAATATTTAGGTGTTTTATCTCGTTTGCAATCTCGTGGAATTATCACGGCGGGGTATGTAGATAAACCCTCAGCTGATTTGGTTGTTCGTTTGCTTGAAATTATGATGGCGGATAATGAACAAATCCAAAAATTACGCGAGTTTCATCCATTACGAAGCGTGAGTGACAGATGGTTATTTGGCGAAAAAGAAAATCCATTGCTTAAAGCAGGTCATCGTTCTGCTATTTTCAAAATCCAATCCAGTTCAGAAAAAATATACACAGGCGTTTTGGAGTTGTATTTCTTCTACTTGAATGTAGGCACTGATTCAAAACCATATCCCGTACGCGTTGAAGTGCCAAAGTGGGTGGTAGATGATAAAAACAAATTAAATCTTCTTCATGCCGTTTTGGTTCAACAATGCAAAATGATGGGAAGCCGACCTTATCCATATTTGCTTCATCGAGCACATGAGACTGCGGTTGTGAAGCAAGAAGAAAAATATCAAATTGAACAGATGCTGGGTCAAGAGTTAAGAAATAATAATGAAGAAACTGATTCAGATTCAAATAAACAATCAGCGAAGAATTTACAAGGAAGAACAAGAAGATAATGTCGTTGCGAGGAGGGGTGCTCTTCCCCGACGAAGCAATCTCCAGTTAACGAAGAGACTGCTTCGGACAAAGAACAAGAGCGTCCTCGCAGCGACATAGTGGAGAAATTATGACAAATCAAATTGAAATCGGACGATTACTACGAGCAGGGACAACTGGTTTTATTGCAGGTTGTCGAGTCAATCAATTAAACGTGCCATCGTTTGGAGCATTAGTCCGTGCGCCGTTAAGTGATGGCTATCAAGTATATGGAATCATCCACGATATTCACATTGACGATGATGGTTTGGTTCGTCAGTTGGTGACGGCGAGTAACGTCAGTGACGATGTGTTACGAGACAATCGTGAAAATAGAATTGTTCCAGTAGAAATGTCAGTCTTAACTGTGGGATATGAACAAGATAAAAAAATCTATCATCTTCTTCCACCACGCCCACCGTTGAGTTTAGATGTAATCTATTTATGTAATGAGAACGAAATCAATCAATTTGTATCGGCTGGCAGGTTTGGATATTTCCGCCACATCTTGCGGGCAAAAGAATTACCCATTGGTGAATTGTTTGCGACTCATTTCAAACAAGTCAAATCTGTGAATAAAGATAGTGCTTGGTCTAAAAATGCAGTGCAAGAGTTGATGACTTTGTTACGAGATGATTACCCGACGTTGATGTCTATTCTTGGGGCGTTACGTGACATTGTGGAAAGCTAATGTCGTTGCGAGGAGGGATGCTCTTCCCCGACGAAGCAATCTCCTGTTAAATTGGAGACTGCTTCGGACAAAAAACAAGAGCGTCCTCGCAGCGACATTGTAAATGGAGATTTGTTATGGCTGTTGGTAGAGAATATTGTGTTTACATAATGACAAATGCTCATAACACAGTACTTTACACAGGTGTGACAAATAACCTTGCTCGTAGAGTTTACGAACATAAAAACGGATTGGGTGGTATTTTTACTAAGAAATATAACATTGTGAAGTTGGTGTATTACGAAGTGACAGATGATGTAAATAGTGCAATAACAAGAGAAAAGCAAATCAAAGGCGGCTCTCGCAAGAAGAAAGAAAATTTAATTAAGAGTATTAATTCTGAATGGAAAGATTTGTTTGATGAAATAATATAAATAACTATTAACATGTCGTTGCGAGGAGAGATGCGAAGCATCTCGACGAAGCAATCTCCAGTTAATTGGGAGACTGCTTCGGACAAAGAACAAGAGCGTCCTCGCAGCGACATTTGAAACATGGAGATTGCTTCGGATAAAGAGCAAGTGCATTCTCACAGCGACATATGAAACATGAGGTTGCTTCGGACGAAGAACAAGAGCGTCCTCGCAACGACATAGAAAAAAAGGTAAAACATGAAAATACAACGAACACAAATTGGTTATCTCATCGGTGGTGGACTCAAAGAAAATTTCCTTGTCCGTTTAACGATTTCATCACAGGAGATTCAAGAAGGCGCGTTTGTCGTCATTGAAAGCGGAGTTTGGAATTACTACGGCATCGTCACCGATATTCGACTTGGCTCAACCGATGAACGCTTTGCCGCAGAAATCTTAGATTCACGTTTGCCAGAATTTGCCAATGCTTTACAAAATAGTCAGGCTTTGTATGCAAATATTGAAGTGCTTCCTAACTTAATGCTTGAAGTTGGACCTGATGAAGCCACACCAGAATATAAAACTTGGCGTGGAAAAATTGATGCAGGCTTAGCAGATGCACCGCGCATCTTACCTGTTAAAAATGTGCCGCCCCATCATTCAATTGTGTCGCTTGCTAATGAAGGTGATATTGCTGAAATTTTTGGCAAACCAGAAGAAGAGAAAAATTTCATCATCGGTTATACACGCGAACAAAATCATCCAGTATGTATTGACTTGGATAAATTTGTGCAAAGGTCATCAGGTGTGTTTGGAGCAACAGGTACGGGTAAATCATTTTTAACTCGTTTGGTGTTGGCTGGATTAATGAATCACAACAAGGCTTCTGTTTTAGTTTTGGATATGCACAACGAATATGGCTTTGACGATATCGCTTCTGACACCAAGAAAAATGTTCAAGGTTTAAAAACCATGTTCAAATCAAATGTGAGATGCGTTGGTTTGGGAGCAGGATCCACTATAAGGGGCAATCAAGTTGATTTCAATTTAGAAGTCGCAATGGATGATATATCCACTGCTGATATTGAAACATTATCACGCGAATTAAATTTGCGCGACACAACACCAACCACATTGAATGCGTTGTATACATCGTTTGGTGATAAATGGTTTGAAAATTTCAAAGCGATGAATCAAGAAGAAGTTGAAGTGGAAGACGAGAAGGGACGTTTGAAAAAAGTTCCGCACCCTGATAGTGTGGCGGCGTGGGCAATGCAAAATGGAGTCAACGTGGCGGCGGCGGTTGGTTTGCAAGATAAATTGCGACGCCTCTTTAACAAGCCTTATATTGTTCAAAAACCTGCGGCTGACTCTGTGCTTCAAATCATTCAATCGTTAGAGTCGGGTAAGCATATGGTTTTGTCATTTGGCGAACATGAAAGTGACTTGGATTATTTGCTCGTTTCCAATTTAATCACCAGAAAAATTCGCACTGCATGGGAAAAGAAGACCAATGAATTTCGTTCGCATGGCAAAGCGGAGCCGCGACCTTTAATCATCGTTGTGGAAGAAGCGCATAAATTATTGACTCGTGAAATGGCATCACAGACTACGTTTGCAACCATTGCACGCGAATTAAGAAAATATTATGTGACCTTGCTCATCGTTGACCAACGTCCATCACAAATTTATGATGAAGTTATGTCACAACTTGGCACAAGAATCTCTGGCTGGCTGGGTGATGACTTGGATATTCAAGCCGTGTTATCGGGCTTATCAGGCAGAGAAGCCTTGCGCGGAATGTTGGCGCGTTTGCAACCGAAAGAAGAAGTGTTGTTATTAGGTTGGGGTGTGCCAATGCCATTGCCTGTGAAATCTAGAAGATATGATGAATCCTTTTGGAAGGAAATGGGAAAGGGGAAGAAAGGTCAAGCCCAGAATTTGAAGGAACTGGGGTTTGGTAATTAGTTAAATGACATGAATGAAAATTGGCTTGCGACAAACTTGTCGCAAGCCGTAGGGGCGACGCA
>DQGV01000145.1:18388-18741 GCA_003524705.1 Anaerolineae bacterium
GGGCGACGCATGCGTCGCCCCTACGCAAACGGTACGTTATATAATTCCATCATGCCCAAATTCGACCCAAAGATTCATCACCGCCGTTCTATTCGTCTCAAGGATTATGATTATTCACAGGCGGGTGCATATTATGTCACCATCGTCACATGGCATAGGGAATTTTTGTTTGGGGAAATTGTCAATGGGGAGATGAAATTAAATGAACGCGGAAAGATTGTTAAGGAATGTTGGCATGAAATCCCCAATCATTTTGAAAATGTCCAATTAGGTGCGTTTGTCATCATGCCGAATCATGTTCATGGGATTATCGTCATTTATGAAAATCGGGATGCGACAAATTTGTCGCATCC